>JAYUEJ010000504.1:0-4703 GCA_043739265.1 Rhodopila sp.
CGGCCGGTAAGTATTATTGGGTTGGCAAACGCGGAGCGTCGGCACATCGGTTCGGGGCGTTGCAACCGTGTATGCCGCCGCCCGTTGCGACGAAGCGGAACAGGCTGGCAGTCCGATGCGGCGCCAGGTCGGCATTCCGGCAATCGACAAGGCTAAGCCGCGGCCGCCCGAATTCCGTGCCGATATCCTGGCGGACTCGACTGTTATCCCGGCTCTTAAGGCGGTTCGGGCACTGCTCCCGGCCCATGGCACGCAGTTGCAGCCTTAATCCCGGGATGAGCGCCTTCCGGTCAGTCTGTTGCTGAATTTCCACGCGCTACGGCTTTAAAGTGACCTGCGGCGATTCGTCGGGTGGCGTCGCAGTCTTCTCCGTGGTCCTCGCGCTTTCTCCTTGTAAAAAATGCCCTGGCCTGACACTCACTCTACACTTGAATGACGCGCCGTCCGGCGGCCATACAACGACCGTGCTCGATGCCCCGGGTCTTTCACCATGACGGGATATGGCTATTTCGTTGCGATTTAAGACTAAATAGTATGGCGGCCGACGACCTCATCATTTCGACGACGTAGCGCACCAGCCGACCGCCATCGTGGCAACACCGCTAATCCCCTGGTGCTAACCGGCCGTTGGTCAAGCCTCTTATCATTCGCAAAGCAAGTCGCCGGACCCTTGCGAACGTGAAGGGTTGGACCCCACACCTCGACTTGACGACCGCCGCCGCCTCATCGAAGGATGAAGTGCTAAAATTCACAGGGAAGGCAATAGAAATGCAAGAAAGTCCCATGCGCACTTTGGCGATCGTCGCTGGATGCGCGCTTGCGCTGTGGTCGTCGGCGGCAACCGCGCAACCGAAACCGGTCACGCTGGAATACTTCTCCTGGTCGATATTCCGGATCACCGCGCCCAGCGGCGAGGTTATCCTTACCAATCCGTTTGTCACCAATCCCGACAGCCCGGTAAAAGTCGCGGACTTTCCGAAGGTCGATGGCATCGTCGTGGCCGATGGTCATCGCGATGAGGTAGGTTCGACCGATGAAATCGCCATCGCCACCGGCGCCAAGATCATTACTTCATTCGAAATGTACAGTGTTTGGTTCGAACCCCGCAAAGTGCCGCTGCCGCAAGTATTGCGCTCGGGACCCGGCGACACCAACATGATCGGCAGCGTAAAAATCCGCAATGTCACCTCGGTGCATGGGTCCGGCACTTCTGACAAGACCGACGGTGGTCAGGCGATGGGCTTCTTCATCACCTTCGCCGACGGATTTACGGTCTATTTCGCCGGCAGCACCGACACGACGCTCGACATGACCCTGTGGGGCAAGAAATTCAAACCGGATGTGGCGATCCTGTGTCTTTCCGGCGGTCGCGATCCCGCGGATCTCGTCGAACAGGCGAGGCTGTTGAGCACCGACAACCCCAATCTCCACACCGTGATCCCGCATCATGTGCGTCTGCAACCGCCGCCGGGCGCCCATTCGGCGGCCGACGTCGAGGCGGCGTTCAAGGCTTCGGGTCTGCCGATCACGGTCATCAAGCCGGAATTCAACAAGGTCTATGAACTGAAAAAATCCTAGACCGCGTTCGCCGCCCGGCTGGTTCTCACCTCAGGCTGGGCGACTGTCGTTGATGACACCGGCCGCGATCAGGCGGCGCGCCTGACGCGGGACTCGACTGAATATTGCGTGTTGCCACCCAAATTGACCACCAGTTCGACTGGTCCGGTGAACCCGTCGAACAGGCTGCCAGGCAGTCCCGCATCGCCATCGGTCCAGCGGACGCGATTGCCAGCCTCGAACGCATGAAACCCATCGACCAGCGCCGGGTCTGCTGCGTCCATCGTGCGGCAACGCGCACCCTTTCGAATGATGATCCGCCGGATCGCCACACCCAAACAGCGTGCGTCCCTTGCCAGGCCTATCTCCTGCGGTACCGTTGCCCGCGATAGTAATCGAACGTCCTTCGACGCCTGTGGCAAGCAGAAGACGGCGAAACCTGCTTCCCTTGTCGAAGCCTCCGAGAGCGTGCCATCGATCATAACATGCAGATCGGGATCATCGGTCAGCATCAGGCTGGGCCGAGGTCCCGCCAGATCCAGGTAGCGGCGCCACGCCGCGTCAACCACCGCGCCGCCTGTCATCACCGGCGCGCAAGCCGGGCTTGCCGGCATCGCCCGGGACTCGTCGGCGTTCTGGAACAGCCATCGGTTGCCATCGTCGCGATAGCTTTCGGCGGCCGCGCCGTTGGCGATCAGGATGTCGTGCGTCTCCAGCTGGATATGGAACACGGTGACCTCCTGCGCTCGGTCGTCCCACACGATGGAGCGGTGGTTGACCAGGAACTCCGCCGGGATCAGCACTCCTTCGAGATAGAACGCGTGCCCCTTGGTCACATGCAGGTCAAGGTTCGGCACGTTCGGTCCGAAGGCGCCTTTATGCACGATCACCGGCGTCGCCGCGGTCCGGCGGCCACTTGTGGCCAGCGTCTTGCCCGTGCCGATCCAGACGATCGGCCGAACCGCGCCGCCGAGGGTGATTACAAGGTCGCCCGGCGCCAGGGTTTCCACCGTCCGCTCCCCGGTTGGCGTCAAGATACTGGTACCGGGCAGGAAGCAGGGCAGCGCGGGCGGCGGGACAATGGGCGGCGGGAGAATGGACAAGGCTACCTCCATCAATGGGCCTGCCGTTGCCAGAAACGGTCAGGTTATGAGGGATACCGACATTGTGTCGGTGTCACAATAGGACGCGTGCCAGCCGGGGGGCGGTGTCGCCGGACGATTTCCAGGCCACATGACTCTGTCTCCCGCAGCCGGAAACTTTCCCTCGAAAGTATGGCCCTCGAAAGTATGGCCCTCGAAAGTATGGCCCTCGAAAGTATGGCAGGTCGCGTCTGCCCCGACCGTCGAGGCGGGCGAAGCCCTGCCATCCACGCCATTGTTTGCATATCAAAGGTGTGGATGGCGAACGTCGCGGCATGACGGGGAGGAATCGCCGGAGCGTCGAAGTCACGCCGGTTGGTATAAATCCGGCTGTGCATGAAAGATCAACGCAGATCGGACCAAATTGGGCGAGCAACCGCATCGCCCTAAAATGGCTTCGCAATTCTGGTCAGGCTGACAGTACTCTACCGCGTGTAACCGTCGATCTCATCCTGCGTCCAGGCGATGACCTGTTCGATCGTCTGGCCATCGCGCATGCGGGCCAGCATCTGGTTGTGAACGCCACGGTTGTAGATCTGCACGGCAACCTCGGGGGGAGCTTCGGAGGCGGTCAACGACGGCTTCTGCCCGCTGCCGGGCCGCAGCGGATAGTTGAAGACCGTGCCCTTCGGCGGTCCGACCTCTTCCCAAATCTTGAAGTCGGTCAGCCTGGCGTAGGGAGGCAGGTCGTAGCCCTCGCTGGAAACATCGCGCGCTTCGATATTCTCCCGCTGCATCAGGAACTCGATCAGCTCGTTACCGGCGGTCTTGTTTTTGCTGAAGCCATAGGTGCCCCAGAAGTAGGTCTGGCTCGGGATGAACCGTCCCTTGGGGCCGGAAGGCGCCGGGAAGGTCCAGCAATCGGACGCGACTTCGATGTTGTCGCGCTTCGCCACGGCCCAGGCGGACGGCGGGTTGAAGATCAACGCCGACTTGCCCGAGATCAGCGCCCGGTTGTTCGAGGCATCGTCATAGCTGACGGCATCGGCCGGGTAGAACTTCACCAGTTTCTGCAGGTATTCCAATGCAGCGCGGGTGCCATCGGATTTGAGCTGCGACTTGCCCTCGGCATCGACCAGCACGCCGCCGAACGCCGCGAACATCGCCCCATGCAAATCGGTCGCATCGGTGTTCAGCCCGCCGCCCATGCCCAGCGCGAAAGTCATGTTATCCTTGGCCGCCAGTTCGGCGTATTTCATGAACGCGTCCCATGTCCAGGCGTCCTGAAGCGCGTTCTTCTCTTCATGCGTGGGATACATCGCCTGCAGGTCGAGGCCATGCTTCTTGAACCAACTGATCCGGGCGCAAGGCGGCTTGACCTGGGTGCCGCTGCTGGACGGCACCATGGCCCAATGGCCCTTATACTTGCCGAGATAGGCGGCCGTGGAGGTCGGATCGCCATGCGCGGCGGTCAGGCGCTTCATCAGGTCATCGTTCGGTTCCATGAACTCGGCGTAGTTCTGCGCGTCCCAGTTGACGAACGTCATCACGTCGTGGCCGGCCTTGGCTTGCGTCTCAGCCGCCGGGGTAAGCTGGAGCTTGCCGCCGGAGCTGGTGATGAAGTCGGCGGTGACCTCGACCTTGTTCTTTTCGGCCCAGGCATCGACATGCTTCTGCATGACGGCATTGGCGCCGGGAACCCAATGGTCCCAGAAGCCGATGTTCAACTTGCCGGCGGCGCCGGCGGTGCGGATATGGACCAGCGGCAACGCGGCGGCGGCGGCACCGAATTTGACGGCCTGGCGGCGTGAGATATTCGACGGTTTTGACATAAGGCACTCCCTGTTATGGCACGTAGGCCTGGTTTCGTTTGCTAACCCTTGTGGCGGGTGTGGGCGATCTTTTACGGCAAGTCGCGCCGGTAGGGCACTCAAATACGGCGTGGCGCCAGACTAATTTTTTCCTGCCGCTCATTTGCCCCTACGGACAGATATACCCGGTCCCCGACGGTGACCTGAAGCAGCCGACGGACTCCGGGAACGCATGTTTCGGTAGCCACAACAC
>JAYUEJ010000505.1:0-4698 GCA_043739265.1 Rhodopila sp.
AAACTGCCGGGCCGCATCGCCATCGGCCACAACCGCTACGCCACCACCGGCGAGACGGTTCTGCGGAATGTCCAGCCGCTGTACGCCGATTTCGAATTCGGCGGGTTCGCGGTCGCCCATAACGGCAACCTGACCAACGCGCATGTGCTGCACCGAGCGCTGGTGCGCCGCGGCTGCCTGTTCCAGTCCACCACCGATTCCGAGGTGTTCATCCACCTGATCGCCATCAGCCTGTATTCCACCGTGGTGGACCGGCTGATCGACGCGCTGAAGCAGGTGGTCGGCGCCTACTCCCTGGTCGCGCTGTCCAATGAAGCCCTGATGGGCGTGCGCGACCCGCTTGGCGTGCGCCCGCTGATCCTGGGACGCATCGGCGCCGAGGGCACCGGCGGTTGGGTGCTGGCCAGCGAAACCTGCGCCCTGGATATCGTGGAAGCCCGCTTTGTCCGCGATATTGAACCGGGGGAGATCGTGGTCATCAACGACCAGGGTGTCCACAGCATCAAACCGTTCAGCAAGCAGAAAGAACGGTTCTGCGTGTTCGAATACATCTACTTCGCCAGGCCCGATTCCGTGATGGAAGGCATGCCGGTGTATGACGCCCGCAAGCGCATTGGCGCCGAACTGGCGCTGGAAGCCGCGGTCGAGGCCGACGTGATCGTCCCGGTGCCGGATTCCGGGGTGCCCGCCGCCATGGGCTATTCGGTTCAAAGCGGCATCCCGTTCGAACTCGGGATCATCCGCAACCACTATGTCGGCCGGACTTTCATCGAACCCACCGACCATATCCGCAATTTGGGGGTGAAGTTGAAGCACTCCGCCAACCGGCCGGTGCTGGAAGGCAAGCGCGTGGTGCTGGTGGATGACTCGATCGTTCGCGGCACCACCAGCAGGAAGATCGTCGAGATGGTCCGGGCGGCCGGCGCCAAAGAGGTGCATATGCGCATTTCCTCGCCGCCCACGGTGAACTCCTGCTTCTATGGGATCGATACCCCGGAGCGCAGCAAGCTGCTCGCCGCCAACCACAGCGTGGAGGACATGGCGGCGTTGATCGGCGCCGACAGCCTGGCGTTCATCTCCATCGACGGGCTGTACCGTGCGCTCGGCAAACCCGGCCGCGATCCGGACAAGCCGTATTACTGCGATGCCTGCTTTACCGGCGACTATCCGATCGCCCTGCCGGACCAGCAAGACAACGCCGACCGGCAACTGAGCCTGTTGGCGGCGCATCACTGATGTCCGGCGTGCTTGACGGTCGTGTCGCACTGGTGACCGGCGCCAGCCGAGGCATCGGCGCCGCCACCGCGATTGAACTCGCCCGGTTGGGTGCTCGGGTCGTGATCACCGCCCGCACCCAAGGTGGCCTGGAGGAAACCGACGACGCCATCCGCGCCTTGGGGGGGGGCGAGGCGACGATCCTGCCGCTGGACCTGCGGGACGGCGCGCAGATCGACGCCATCGGCCCAACCCTGTTCCAACGTTTCGGCCGCCTGGACATCCTGGTCCACAACGCCGGCGCACTCGGCAAGCTGACGCCGGTGTCGCATATCCTGCCGGACGACTGGGCGGATGTGGTTGGGGTCAACCTGTCCGCGGCGTGGCGGCTGATCCGCACCTGCGACCCCTTGCTGCGGCAGGGTCCGTCGGGACGGGCGGTGTTCGTGACCGAAAGCCGGGCGCGGGAGCCTCGGGCGTATTGGGGGGCGATGGGGGCGACGAAAGCGGGGATGGAACACCTGGTCCTGACCTGGGCACAGGAGGTCGCCACGACGACGATGCGGGTCAATTTGTTCGATCCAGGGCCGGTGGCGACCCGCATGCGGTCCAACGCTTTTCCGGGTGAGAATCCAAAGACTCTGCCGGGGCCGGAAGCAGTGGCAACGACGCTGGCGGCACTGTGTCTGCCGGCCGAGGAGCGGAACGGAGCGTTGGTAAAGACTGGTTAGTCAGCAACTATTTGCCGGCATGACGTGGTGAGGCCAACGTCATCCGGTTAGTGGTTGCCGAAGATCGAACCGCCGGGACCCGGGATCCTACCTGACCGCCGCGGCCCTGGAGACAAACCACGCAGAGGGATCTTTTCGCGCGAGATGCCCAACCAGAGTCGCCAACTGAAAGGCGGCCATCAGACCGCATAACGCCACGGCGTTGATCAGGAACACATGGCCGATCACCGCCGCGCTGAATGCTCCATCGCTTCCGGGGAGGAGGAAGCCCGCGACGTACAAGGCGAATTCGAACGCCGTGAAGGCGGCGACGAATGGCAGGCTGACAGCCAGGGGAGCGGCGCGCGCCGGGGATAGCCCCCTCGCTGCCAGGACCGCGAGACCAGCCGCCGCACCGATAGCGAGGCCCCAGGCCGCGCTATCCCAGGTCCACGGATAACCGAGGAAACCGTAGCCGATCGCCTGGTTTGCCAACCAGACCAACCCTACGACCGCAATCGTGTCGCCGCGGCCGAGTTTCAGGGCTGCGACGGTGGCGACGGCGGCGAACGGTGTGGCACAGGCGAACACCGTGCTGAGGCAGACTCCGCTGGTGACGATCAATGCGATCCAAATCGCCCGGTCCATCCGGCGGGATCCGAGACGGTCGTCGCTGAGAGCGTTGGTTGATCTCATGGTGCGTCTGTCCTGTGGCATCATCGGGCAATGATCCGGCTTGTCCGGAACGTCGTCAACAGTTTCCTCGGGACAATGTGCGGACCTCGGCGAACGGCTTGCTGGCTGGACCAGGCCCCGGGCAAACCGTCATGCCGGCCAGGACGAAGCGAGACAAGCCGCCGCCATTGCAGTCTCGGCTCCCTGGTATCACCGGTTCTGCCAGTTGGGTTTACGTTTGTCGGCGAACGCTTTCGGTCCCTCGATATAATCCTGGCTGTCGATGTTCTCCTGCTGTGCGGGATAGATCGTGCGCATCGCGTGTTCGAGCGTCGGTTCATCCATGCCGCGATAGGACGCCTGCTTCGATGCCCGGACGGCTTTGGGGGAGCATTCCAGGATCATCGCGGCCCACCGTTTGGCCGCTGCCAAAGCCTGGCCTTCGGGCACGACCTCGGTGACGAACCCGATTTCGAATCCCTCCCGCGCCGGCACCCGGCGACCGGTCAGGATCATCCCCATGGCCTTCTTGATCGGGATCGAGCGTGGCAGACGATGCACGCCACCGGCGCCGGCGATCAGGCCGACCCGGGGTTCCGGCAAGGCGAAAATGGCGTTTTCCGCTGCTATGATGATGTCGCACGCCAGCGCCGTTTCGAAGCCGCCACCCATCGCCACGCCGTTCACGGCGGCGATCAGTGGCTTGGTGAGGTCGAAGCGGTTGCAAATACCGGCAAAACCCATCGGGCCATTGGGGCGGCGCTTGCCTCCGGCCTGGACCTTCAGGTCGTTGCCGGCGGAGAAACCTCGCTCCCCTGCCCCAGTGATAATGCCCACCCACAGGTCGTCGCGTGCAGCGAATTCATCCCACACGGTGGCCAATTCGTCGTTGGCATCGGCGTGGAGGGCGTTGAGCACCTCCGGGCGGTTGAGGGTGACGATCCGCAGGCGGCCTTCATCCTGGACGGTGCAATGGTGATAGGACATCAGCCGACGACCTCCTTGTTTTTCAAATCGGCAATTTTGGCGGTGTCGTAGCCGAGCCATTCGGCCAGGACCTGTTCGCCATGCTGGCCGAGCAGCGGGGCGGCGGTGACGTCTGGCGGGCGGCCGCCGAAGCGAACCGGCCAACCGCTCATGACGTAATCGCCAATTTCGGGGTGCTTCATGGTCTGGCGGATGCCGCGTTCCTGGAACGTCATGTCGTCGGCGAGTTCCCTGGTGTCCAGCACCGCCCCGGCCGGGATCGTCGCGCTGCCGACCAATTGCATCGCGGTATTCTTGTCATGCTGGATGGTCCATTCCGCGACGATCCGATCGACCTCCTCGCGATGTTCGGTGCGGGCGGTCGGGTTGGCGAAACGCGGGTCGTCGAGCAGATCTTCGCGGCCCATGACTTTGAGGAGTCGGGTCCAATGCTCCGGATTGGCGGCGCTGGTGTAGATATAGACGTAGTCGTTGGGTCCGCCGCCTTTGCAGGGATAGACGCCGATTGGTGGATTGCCACCGCCCACGGTTTTCGATCCCGCGCGTGGCGCCGCTTTGCCGTCGGTTCGCTCCATGAACGCGAAGGCGTTGCGGATGTAGTGCAGGATGGAGTCCTGCATCGCCACCTGGAGATGCTCGCCCTGGCCGGTGCGCAAACGGCGGATATAGGCGCCGAGGATCGAGACGGCCATCAACATGCCGGTGCCGGTGTCGCCGATGGTCGCGCCCGGTTTGCAGGGAGGGCCGTCTTCTTCGCCGGTCACGGACATAAGGCCGCCGCAGGCCTGGGCGATCATGTCGAAGGCGAGGTTTTTTTCGTACGGACTGCCGGTGCCGAACCCTTTGACCTGGCAAAAGATGAGCGCCGGATTGATCGCCTTGATCACATCGTAGCCGAGGCCGAGGCGCTCGATCGCGCCGGGGGCGAAGTTCTCGATCATCACGTCGGCGGTTTTGGCCAGTTCCTTGACCAGTGCAAGCCCGCGCGGGTCCTTCAGGTTGACCGCCACGGACCGCTTGTTGGCGTTGTACTGGAGGAAATAAAGCGCGTCGTGGGCAGACTTGCCGCCGGATGTGCGACCGGGATCGCCAACCCCGGGGTTTTCAATTT
>JAYUEJ010000506.1:0-14043 GCA_043739265.1 Rhodopila sp.
AACCGGACAGATAGGCCGCGAATTGGGCCCGCACGGCGGGATTGACCTGAGCCCAGGTGGCCTCGTTCACCGGCATGGCCACGAACATTGCCTCGATGCTGTGCTGATCAAGCAACGAAAGCAATCGGTCGAAGTAATGGTCGAGGACAGGCAACGCCCGAAACGCGTCCAAATGGCCATCCACCGCGACGATGTCCGACCCGGAATCCGTGCCGAAATAGTAATGCCCCCCCGCCGACAGGGTTGCGGCCAGGGTGCGCTGGTTGCCTGCCCAGCGAAGAGCCAGGCCGCCATGCACCAGACTGGAAAAATACAACGGAGGAAAACGTATCCGGTAAAGCCAGTCGCGCAGCTCGTTTGGCAGTCCATCGGACCGATGTGCCTCATACACCGATGTATCGCCGGTTTGCAGCGTGGCCTGCCGCAGCATGGTAATGTCCGCCGCGGACATGAAGCCGTACCGGACGCTGCGCTCCCAAAACAAATCTGGCCGGGTGAAGTGACCGGGATCGAGCGAGATGATCGCCAGCCGCGGTGGAGATGGGCATTGCAGTGCCCTGGTCAGCGCGGCCAGTGCCTCGATCGCCTCGCCGCCGCCGACGGCCAGGTTGGCCACGCGGAACGGCAACCGAACCGGCAGAATATCGGCGGCGGCGCGGGAATCGCCGAGGATGATCGCGTCGGCCGGGTCGCACCGGTCGAGCATGATCTGCTTGGCCCGCCAGGATGGATATTCGGGGTCCATGAAGGCCATGGGCATCGCAGCGACCCAGAACCAGACCAGGGCGAAACTGACGATCGCCGACAGCAGCAGACGGCGCGGGTAGCCAAAAGTTTCAGTTTTCGCCTGACGCCGCGGTCTGTCCGTCATCACCGAACCTGTCACCGTTCGCATCGGGTCAGACCATCGTCACGGCGACTGGACTCGTGTCCGAAGACACCGGGCAATACCAAGGCCTGTTCAGTGCACACATCAGAACCGGAAATACAGGAATTCGCCGGAACCGCCGGCGGCGAGAAGCCCGATTGTCGCGGCACATCCCATGACCACCGCCCATTGGGGCGTTGCCCGCCAGGTAAACCGAGCAGTTGGGTTGCCGTGGAGCCACTGGCGTGTGGTCGGCGCAAACCAGACGATCGCATACAGAGACAAGAGCCACAGGATGTCGGCAAAGGTATGGATATCGCGCTGGACGGCGCCGATACCGTGCAACCCGGACATCGCGGCCAACATCGATCCCGCCGCGGCGGCGGTGGTGGCTCGGAACAACACGGCGCCGGTCACAACACACACATAGGTCAGGGCCACGCATACCGGTGTTGGCGGAACCCCCCAGCGGTTCACCCGCCACGCGTGATTGACCAACAGGAAAGCCGTATGCAGCAGGCCGAACAGCAAAAACGGCAGCGTGGCACCGTGCCAGAGGGACACCAGGCCCATCGTCGCCAGGATGGGGAAACCAATCATGGCAACAAATCCGGCGCTCGTTCGCTGCGCGTGCGCATCGATGCCGCGGCCGTGGCGTTTGCGCCATCGCAGGATCGCCAGGGTCAGCGGCGCGTGGATGGTCGTCATCAGAAAGCCGGTCAGCGACATGTGCCAGCGCTGCCAGTAGGCGATGACCGACGAGGCCTGGTATGGAAGGTCAAAATTGTCGGGAAAGCGCAGGCCGACCATCCAGGCCAGGCCGATCGCCATGTCGGTATAGCCGGAGAAATCGAAATACAGTTGCAGCGACCAGGACGCGGCCGACTGCCAGGCCGGGAACAGCGTCAGCGCATCGGGATCGGCGAAACCGGCGGCGACGACCGGCGAAAGTGGGTTCGCCAACAGGGTTTTCTTCAGCAACCCGATCAGAAAAAAGCCGCTGCCGATGGCCAGGTTGGTCTCGGTCAGGCGCCAACCGCTGGTGCGGGCGAATTGGGGCAGCATCTCCCGCGGATTGAGGATCGGGCCGGCGAGCAAGGCAGGGAAGAAGGCAGCGAACAACGTGTAATCGCGCGCTTTTGGCGGCGGTTGGTCGCCGCCGGCGTGATGCAGCAGGCAGTTTATTTGGGTGAAGGTGAAGAAGCTCATGCCCAAGGGGGGCAGCGCGTTCGGTGCCAGATATTTGAACCAACCCAGAGCCGCGAGGTTGACTACCACGCCCACCGCCGCCCATCGGCTTGCCCGGGTAGAGCCATACATGGCGTGCAGCAGCAGGAAATTGCCGCCGACCGAAACCAACAGCAGCGGCAGGAAGGCGGGCGCGCCGATGCCGTAGAATACCAGAGAGGCGGCGATCAGCCAGGTTTTCGCCCATCCCGGCCCAAGATGGCCGAAAACCGCGAAACCGCAGAGAAACAGCGGCAAAAACCCCAACAGGAACGGAAAGCAACTGAACGTCACCTTTATCAGGCCGTTTCATGCGCCTGTTTGGACACGATCATTTGCAGCAGATCGCCCACCGTGATGAGGCGGTCGATCTCCGCAAGCTCAAAATTCAGGTCGAAGCGGCATTCGATCTCGACCACGACGGTGACCAGATCCATCGAATCCCAGTCCGGGAGATCGCCGAAACATGTGGTGGCTGCGAGCTCAAGATGGTTGTCGTGCAATACGTCGCGGACAATGGACGATATTTCGGATAATGGTGCGACCACGAACGGCTCCTTCGGATGGGTGCTTGCAGCGCGCCTGAGTTATAAGCGCGAAACCCTACCGAAAGGTTAACGAACGGAAATTTATGCGTGGCCGGCGACGTCGGACAGCAGCAGCGGATCGACCCGCAGTTTTGCAAACGCGCGGCGCCATTTGGTGTCGTGTTCGCCGCCGAACAGCAAGGTTTCGTCGGCCTGGACCGAAAGCCAGGCGTTTTGCTGGATTTCCTGGTCGAGTTGACCCGGCCCCCAGCCAGCATAACCCAGCGCGAGAACGCACTCACGCGGGCCGCCACCCTCGGCGATGACTTTCAGCACGTCCAGGCTGGCGGTCAGCGCCATGGTGCCATCGACCTTCAGGCTGCCTTCGCCCGTCCAGTCATTGGTGTGGAGGACGAAGCCGCGGGCGTTCTCAACCGGGCCGCCGGCACACAGCCTGATCTGGCGCACGGGCGGCAGAGGTTCGACGCTGAGTTGTTTCAGCAGGTCGTCGAACGTCGGTTTGATGATCGGGCGGTTCAGCACCAGGCCCATCGCCCCTTCAGGGGTGTGGGCACACAGATAAATCACACTTTGCTGGAAGCGCGGGTCCGCCATCGCGGGCATGGCGATCAGCAACTGACCGGTCAGGAAGCCGTCCGGAACAGGAGCGTCAGGCGACGGAACAACGGGTCTGGGGTAAGAACTGGCCATAAGGTAAATCTGGTCTTAACCATGGCTCTGTGCAAGCGTCTCGGCGTCGCCTGATGCAGGTTTGTCCGTGAGCGGCGATTATCCTTTTACGCAGGACAGCGCTGGGGTCTTGCGCCGGGGACACCTCGCTTGTCGGCCCGAGGCGCGATATCAGCAAGGCAATCGCCCGCCACTGCGCCATATTCGGCCGATTGCCGCGCCGCCGCGCTGCTTGCGACGGCCACGGACACGCCACTTTGATGGATTCTGGCGCTTTTTCTTCACCGGGGCTAGGCTTCCAGCGGCCGTGCGGATCGTGCGGCGTCACCAACACGGGGATGCTCAATGTTGAAAAAATCCATGCAATCGAGCCTGCGGACAGGCTTGCTGGGGGCCGTGGCAACACTCGCCATCGTATCGACTTCGGCCCGCGCACAGATTCACATCGCCGCCGCCGGCCCGATGACCGGCGAATACGCGGCGTTCGGGGAGCAGATGAAAGCCGGTGCCCAACAGGCGGTGGCCGACCTTAACAAAACCGGCGGCGTGCTGGGTCAGCAGCTTGTGCTGGATGTCGGCGACGATGCCTGCGATCCGAAGCAGGCAGTGTCGGTGGCCAACCAGCTCGCATCCAAAAAGGTCAAGCTGGTCGCCGGACACTACTGTTCCGGCAGTTCGATCCCGGCGAGCAAGGTGTATGCCGAAGAAGGCATTCTGCAGATTTCACCGGCGTCCACCAATCCGAAATATACCGACGAGGGAAGCTGGAACACCTTCCGCGTCTGCGGCCGCGATGACGACCAGGGCAAGGTCGCCGGCGATTATCTGGCCAGCCATTTCAAAGCCGACAAGATCGCGATCCTGAACGACAACACCGCCTATGGCAAAGGCCTGGCGGATGAAACGGCCAAAGCGCTGCATGCCGCCGGTGGCAAGGAAGTCTTGGCCACCGCTTATACGCCCGGCGAAAAGGACTACTCGTCTCTGGTTTCCAGACTGAAACAAGCGGGCGTCACGGTGATCTACGTCGGCGGCTATCATACCGAGGCCGGGCTGATCATTCGGCAGGCAAAAGAGCAAGGCATGAAAGCCACCATGGTCGGCGGCGATGCGCTGGTGACGAAAGAGTTCTGGCAGATCGCCGGTGAGGCCGGCGCCGGCACGATGATGACCTTCCCGCCCGACCCGCGCCTGATGAAAACCGCGTCTGACGTGGTGAAGGAATTCAAGGCCAAGAAAATCGATCCGGAAGGCTATGTCCTTTACACCTACGCCGCGATCCAGGTGTGGGCCGACGCGGTCAAGAAAGTGAACAGCACGGAGCCGAAAAAGGTCGCCGCGGCGCTGAAGGCGTCCGGCAACTGGCCGACGGTTCTGGGTCCCATCAGCTTCGACAAGAAAGGCGACACGACCGGCGGCGGCTATGTCTTCTACCTGTGGAAGAACGGCACCTACGCGCAGATGTAGGACCCGAACCGGTGAGTAGCGGCGTTGAAACCGCTGCTCACCCCCCCTGCCCCGCACGACGGTAAAGATGCGGCAATCCCCGTTAACCGCCTGGTTTCGATCGGTCCGCGGGTCAGGGTTGCCCCGTCACTTTATGATAGCCGCGACCGTAGTATATCAGCCCCTCATGGGCTTTTCCGGTGCGAACCGCCTCGACCGAGCAGATGAAGATGTCATGGGTGCCGACCTCGACGACCTGGGTGATGCGGCAATCGAACACCACCACTGCCTCATCCAATGCCGGAGCGCCGGTTTCCATCCGATGCCAGGCATGGCCGTCGAACCGCTCGTTCATCGAGTGCTGGGTCATGCCGGCGAACACCGGCGAAAGTCCCTCCTGGGCCGGGGTCAGCGTGTTGACGCAGAGGACGTTGTTTTCCCGCATCGCGGGGTAGGAGTCGTTGGCGCGATTGGCGCACACCAGCAGGGTGGGCGGCGTGTCGGTCACGCTGGTCACCGCGCTGGCGGTAAAGCCGGCTCGACCGCCCGGTCCATCCGTGGTGATCACATTCACCGCGGCACCCAAACGGGCCATTGCCTCACGGTAGGCTTGCTTCTCGACGGGCACCGCTCGGATCCTCCATTTATCCCTGATCGAGTATGCAGCAGGTTCCCGCCCGAGGCCAGACAACGGCACGCGGTCATGGTCCGGCATGCCGGGGCGCTTATCATGCCGGGGCGCCTATATTGAGCCGATGCCGCGACAGGTGGTATGGACACGCCGAACCATGACGAGAGGGGAATGGCAATGGGTCGATCTTTTCGCTGGTGGTTGTTCATCGTTTCGCCTCTGCTGTTGATCGCCGGCACGGCCCACGCCGATCAGGCCGGCCTGCTGCCGCCCGCCAGCACGGTCGAACTGCGATCGTACGGTTTCGGACTGCTGCCGCTGGATGGAAAATTCACTCGCTTTCATGGCTGGATACGCTTCAATCCAGCCAATCCCGGCGCATGCCAGGTCATGCTGGAGATGGAGGCGGCAAGCCTGGCGATGTCGAACGATTCAATCCGCCAGCGGATCACCGGGCCCGAGATGATGGACGTGGCCCGGTTTCCGACCCTGGCATTCCACGGTGCGTGCCAAGGCGAAACGGTCGCCGGCACGCTGACGATGCACGGGCAAACCCACCCATTCACGATGGATTTCGTCCGTTCGGCCGGCATGATCACGGCCGCGGGCCGGCTGCGAAGGGCCGACTGGGGCATCATTGGCAGCCCGCTTGTGGGCGGATCGACCGTCCGTATCCAAATGACGATACCAGACCCGATCAGCGGAACCCGCACCTGATGCGCCTGCCCGCCGCCCTGGTGCCCTTGCGCAACGGCATCTTCCGCCGTCTTTGGATCGCCACCGTCATCGGCTGGCTGGGCACCTGGCTGCAAAATACCGGCGCCGGCTGGCTGATGACCTCTTTGGCGCCCGAGGCGCTGATCGTCGCCGCGGTGCAGGCGGCGACGATCATGCCGGTGTTTTTGCTGGCCCTTCCCGGCGGCGCGCTGGCCGACATCGTCGATCGCCGCATTTTCCTGCTGGGCACCCAGATCTGGACCATCACCGCAGCCAGCCTGCTGGCCATCCTGACCCTGTCCGGCCACATGACCGCCGGCTGGCTGCTGGCGCTGACCTTCGCCATCGGCATCGGGTCCGCCATGACCAACCCGGCCTGGAACGCCATCGTCCCCGAGCTGGTGCCGCGTGAGGACATGGTGCAGGCGATCGCGCTGAACGGGATCGGCTACAATCTTACCCGCGCCATCGGGCCGGCCATCGCTGGGTTTTTGATCCTGTTGGGCGGCTCCAGCCTCGCGTTTTCGATGTATGCGATGTCGATCCTGGCGGTGATCAGCGCGTTGTTCGTCTGGCGTCGGGAACGCCGCTTCACCGGCTTGCCGCGGGAGCATTTCGTGTCCGCCATGCGGGCCGGCATGCGCTTCGTCCGCAACACGCCGGCGATCCGGGCGGCGATGGTGCGCACGGCATCCTACTCGATACCGGCGTCGGCCCCCTGGGCGCTGTTGCCGCTGTTCGTCCGGCGCGACCTCGATCTCGGGCCGGGGATGTATGGCGTGATCCTGGGCATGATGGGTATCGGCGGGGTGACCTCCGGCATGCTGCTGCCGATGGTGCGTGGGAAGCTTTCGCGCGGCACGACTGTGATCGGCTGCACGCTGCTGTCCTGCGCCGGGATCGCGATCGTCGGGGTATCGGGCCATTGGACTGTCGCCTCGTTCGGCATGCTGCTGTTCGGGCTGGGATGGACCGCCGCCTTCGCCACCATCCAGGCGTCGGCGCAGCTTGTGTGTCCGCCCTGGGTGCGGGCGCGCGCGCTGTCGATCTATCAGCTCGCGCAGAACGGCGCGTTGACGATCGGTTCGTTCGGCTGGGGTTGGCTCGGCGGGCAGATCGGCATTCCGCACACCTTTCTTACGGCGTCCGTCGTTGGCCTGGTGCTGATGCTGATCGTGCGGTCTTTCAGTATCGAGGCGATCGTCCGCGCCCCGGCCGCCGCGGCCCCCCTGGCGGCACCGCTGCCGGAAGCCCCCGCGGCCGAATTCGTGCCGCTGCTGCGCAGTTCGCGAGGCCGGATCATGGAGATGGCCTATTACCGGGTCGAACCGTTGCAACGGATCGACTTTCTGAAACTGATGAACGAGTTGCACCATGTGCGCGGCCGGACCGGCGCGCTGTTCTGGCAGGTGTATGAGGATGTTGCCCATCCGGAAGGCTGGGTCGAGGTTTGGTCGATGGAAAGCTGGACCGAACACCTGCGCGAGGGGACGCGCCTGTCAGAGGACGACAAGCGGCTGCTGACCGCCGTCGCGGTGTTCCAGCATGAGGCGCACCGGCCGTCCCGGTATCTGGCGGTGGACCCGCAGGACTATCTGAACACCCATCGATCCAACCCGCCGCCGCGCGCGATCGCGGTGGCATCGCACCCTTAACGATCGGCGGTTCGCGCGTCAGGCGGTCCAGGCGTCATGCGGTCCAGGCGTCAGGCGGATTTCGTTTTACCGCCGATGAACGGATACGCCGACAAGCCCGGATTGCTGGCCATCAGGGTTGACCGCAACAGCCCGGCTTTGCCCATGCCATTGCTGGTTTTCGCGCGGGCGAGTTCGCCGGCCACGCCGGTCAGGGCCTCGATCCACAGGGCGTCGGTCTGCCGCTGGGCTTGTGAGACGATGGCGGCGTCGGTCTGGAGCTTTGCCGCGACGGCTTTCATCGCATTGCCCCAATCGCCGCTGGTCAGGGGTTGAGAAACGGGCTTTGGGATGGCGGTGGTTTTTATGGCCGGGTCCGGTGGCGGCGTGTGCCGGGCTTGCCGCAGGAGGTGCGTGGTGTCGCGGGCGGACCGATTGAGCGCGTTCGCGTTGCCGCGCAATTTCAGTTTCATCGACAACGACAGTTCCTCCGGCATCGACAGGCGCAGCGTATCCAGCGCGGTCAGCGCGAAGCCGACGATCCGGGCGGAGGTCACCAGTTCGCCGTCGCCGCTGGTGCGGTGGGCGCCGAGCGCTTCGCGTGCCGCGCGTCGGGCGAGGTGTTGGTCGGTGAGGGTTGGGGACATCAGGGAAGCCAGAAGGGCGACGACGAACGCCATCAGGGGGCTGGTTTCAGCCATTTCGGTGGAGAGATCGGTCATGCGGTTGGGGTCCTGGATGCGCGGATGGCGGTTCGCGGTTTGCTACGGGATGAGGTCGCCGGGGCGGATCGGCCGGAAGTGGGTCTTGGTGGTGATCCCTTTTTGGCGGTTTTCCTCTCGTTCGCGCCGGTACATCATCACCAGCCGCCGTTCCGCGTAGGCGGCCTGGTTGGGAGTCGGGTCCTCGGGCACGATTATGCCGCCGCAGGGGAGGATGCCTTCGGTGTTGGCGATGTCGAGGCCTTTGTCTTCGTCGTCGTAACACGCGCGGTCCAGGATTTCGTCGTCGGTGGCGTGGTCGTCGTCGGGCGGGGGGGAAGCTGGTGCGGCGGGTGCTGCCGGAAGGGGGTGATCCGCGGTTCCGGACCAGAGGTGTTTCCAGTTCAGTCCGTTGGTTTCGGTGTGCGGCCAGGTTTTGCCTTCGGGGCGGCCGATGGGGACGGACAGCGGTTTGGCCTGGCGGCGTTCGAGTGCCCGGAGCATGGAATCGAAGGCGCGGGCGGCACTGGTGGCGGTGGCGATGTGGCGGGTGCTGTCGCCGTTCGGCTGGCGGCTGTTCATGCCGAGGCGCCAGCAGGAGGCGGCGGCGTAATAGGCGCTGAGGGCCTGGACCCCGAGCATGAGCTCGATTTCGTCGCGGGGGTGGAGGGCGGCGAGGCCGCGGAGAACGCACTGCAAGCGGCGGGCGGCGAGGGGGTGGGGTTCGGTGGGGTCGATGGGGGTGTTGCGCATGATGGTGGTTACGGCTTCGGCCACACACGCGGGGTGGATTGGGCTGTTTTGATTGAAGATGGCCTGGGGGTCGTAGGGTGGTGGGGCTTCGGCGGTTGAGTTGGGCATGTGGGGTTTTGTTCGCATTATGTTCTTAGTGGTGGGGAGTTGGTGTGGGGTTTGGGCGGGCGCAAGGGGGTGGGTGGGAAATTTTTCTGATGGGGGGGGTCTTTTACCGTCATGGTCGTCCCGGGGTGATCGAAACCGACGTGGCAGACGTTCTCTCGCCGTCCACGCCTTACGATTCTGGTTGCGGCCAATGCGTAAATGCCAAATTGCGTCCGGCATGACGACTTGGGGACGAGAGCGAGCCGGGGGCAACGCCGGCTGGGTAGTGGGTCAATCTGAATGCCGCACCCAAGTTCACTCAGCTCCGCGCGTCGTCTGAGAGGGCACGGTGCCGCCGGGATGAAGGCAGGCTCACACCGAACCCTATCTCGTCACCCACATTGATCATCATACCACGGTCTATCAAGGTCCTGGGGCCCACACGGCGCTTGCGCGCGACGGCCTCCAGCGCAGTCGCCACCATTCGAAGGAGAAGGTGCATGATCTCTGGGTCGATGCTATGCAGGAATATTGCGACCGTCACGGACCCAGCGTCACCGTGCGGGTAACGCCGTTTGGCAGAGGATAATCCCGCATGAGTGACGAAACACCGCCAAATGCGCCGATGGTCACCGGTTTCCCGGAAACAGGAACCCCGGCTGCTGCTACCGCCGATAAACCTACTGTCGAGCAGCAGGAGGTCTATGTTTCGATTTGGAAAACAGCCGTCGATACCCAGATGCATTTCAATGAAATGTCCGTTAAGGCTCGCCAGTTTGGTTTGACCTTCGTTGCCGCCGCCCTTGGCCTCGGCGTCGTATTGATGAGCCGCGGACAAGAATTCTCGTTGTCAATGTCATTCTACAGTGTTCGCTTCGAGATACACGCAATTGTGGTCCTAGTAGTCGCCAGTGCGTTCGCGCTTTTTGCGGTGAGTCTTCTCGACCTGAATGTGTATCATAAGATGTTGCGTGGGGCGGTGACGTTCGGGGAGGATTTTGAAGAAAACTACATGAAGCAGATCTTCGACCTCGAAAAAGGAATGACTCAGGCCATAACGCAGTTCAGTCGCCATGATGACGCGTCCGTTGACCGCACAGCAAAGCGTTACCATTACCTTGGGAAGTCGGAACGAAATGCGGCGGAAAAGGTCGGGCTGTTCTATACCATTTCCATTGCAACCCTTGGCGTGCTGTCATTGGTGCTGTTCATCCTGACGGCCCATTTTGGAGAGCAGCGCTCCGTTTCTGCCGAGACAGGCCCTGCCTCCGGTCCGGCTGTGGCTGCAGCGCCAACCACACCGGCCACCCCAAAACCACCCGGAGGGACCTATGGGAAATAAGAAGCTGCTCGTCTGCGATCTCGACAACACGCTTTACGATTGGGTGGGCTATTTCGTGCCGTCGTTCAACGCCATGGTGGACGCCGCCGTGGAGACCATGGGATGCGATAGGGAAAAGCTGCTAGACGATCTGCGCACGGTGCATCAGAAACACCATGACTCTGAGCATCCGTTTGCGTTGCTCGAGACGGAAACCGTCAAGGAGCGCTACGCGGGGATGTCCCTCCGGGATACGGCCGAGGCTCTTGATCCAGCGTTCCATGCGTTCAATTCGATGCGGAAAAAGACGCTTCATCTAAATCCGGGCGTCTGCGAGGGTCTAGCTGCCATCGAAGAAGCCGGAACGACCATAGTTGCGCACACCGAAAGCAAACTCTATGGGGCCTATGACCGGCTCGAACGGCTCAATATCCTTCGTCGTTTCAACAGAATCTATTGCCGCGAGCGCCCGGCGTCGGTCCATCCCAATCCCATTGTGAGCATGGACTGGTTCAGCCGCATTCCAATACAAAAAGTCACAGAACTAGCCCACCATCAGACCAAGCCGGACCCCGATGTCCTTCTGGAAATCTGCTCCAAAGAAGGCGTATCGCCGGACGATACGGCCTATGTCGGCGATAGCGTCGCGCGCGACATGCTAATGGCAAGGCGCGCAGGCGTCTTCTCGATCTGGGCCGAATACGGCACCCACCACGACCCAGCCCTCTATGCCGACCTGGTGCGGGTTTCGCATTGGACAGCGGACGAGGTTGCGCGCGAAAAGAGGCTTAGCGCCGAGGCCAAAACGATAAGCCCGGATTTCGTGGCATCTACGTCCTTCGACGACGTGCTCACGGCCCTTGAGCTGGCGTAGTCACCCCATGCAGGTCCATCTCGGCAAGTTCTGCATCATCGGCTGTGTCAATCTCACCGATCGCGCAAGATCGGCAATCCTGCCTACGTCACAGCCCGCACTCCAAATTGATTTGACGACTCACCACATCGCTCAATTGCTGCCCGTGCATATAGTCACACCCTGATCCTCTCCACCTCATCGAGGCTAGGTTCCCAGCGACCTGAATTTGATACGAATACCCGAAATTAAGCAGTAAATATCCAGACCTGAAGGTCAGCTCTCCACCGGTCAGCCGAATGCGGCGGAGCCTTGAGCCGGTGGGGGCAATCGTTTCGAACCGGTTGGGAGGTGTGGTCCGATGCACCTCGATCGCCAACCTGTCGCACAGTCCGTTCGTTCTCGATGCCGCGGGACGGTTTCGCTCCGTGGCTCTCGTGCTTTCTCCTTGATAAAAATGAAGAAAGAGCGAACCGACACGCTGGTTGCGCCGCCCCCGGGCTGCGCTACGAATCCTCCCGATTGTCCCAGAGCGTCCACCCGGTTTGGCGGTCGTTCCGATGACAGTAGAGGTTTGCCGATCCCGGGGAGAGAACGCACAGGCGGGAGAGTGCCGCATGGACGCGCACCTGACAATGACAAACAGGGTTGCGGACAGGGGAATCGGGTGACGTTCGTTGGGCGGAGCCAACTCTACGTTTCATGGCCGCACCTGGCCTGACTCGCCATGACTTTGCTGGGTTCGGCATCGCAAGTCGTGGGTGACCGGGCCAAGCCCGGTCATGACACATAGGGAAGGCCGATGCCGCCAGAATTTCGTCCGTTCACCCAATTGACCCGGGGTTGCGGACGCGCGGCCTGTCCCGGCCATTCGCGTATCGGCGGTCGGTGTGCGGATGGCCGGCACGAGGCCGGCCATTACGGTTAGGGGGAACGATTTTCTCCTCCAGCGCAGTATCCTGCTTGCAGTGTTGGATGCGTGCCCGCGACTGTGGGCTATCCAGCCGCCGCGTTATCCTCCTTGATCATCGCGGCACCTTTTTCGCCGATCATGATTGTCGGGGCATTTGTATTACCCGTTGTCAGGGTCGGCATTATTGACGCATCGATCACGCGCAGTCCCGCAATGCCATGCACGCGCAGCCGCGAATCCACGACGGCGGACGGACCGTCCCCCATCCGGCATGTGCCCACGGGGTGATAGATCGTGCCGCCGTATTGCCGCGCGTAATCCAACAATCCTTCGTCGGTGGTGATATCGCGCCCCGGGAGTGTTTCGGCCGCACTGTATTGCGCGATCGCCGGTGACGCGAATATGTCTCGGGTGAATCGAACGCCCGCTGTCAGGACGCGAACATCCGCCGGGTCGGACAGATAGTTCGGCGTAATGACCGGCCTTTCGGACGCGTCGGCACTGCGCGCCATGATCGTGCCGCGACTGTCCGGGCGAACCGGGCAGACCGCCACCGTCATTCCATCCTCCCGCTCCAGTTCGCCGAATTTGCTCGGATCGTAGCTGGCGGGAGTGAACAGAAGTTGCAGGTCTGGACTGGCTTTTTCCGGTGTCGATCGGCAGAATACCTGCGCTGTCGTTATGCCGAACGTCAACGCGCCGCGGCCTTCGAAGGCAAAACGCATGACTTCCCGCGCGAGGCGGAGACCGCGGGCCAGTTTGTTGATGGAGATCGATCCTTTGACTCGATGCGAAACCCGAGCGACGTAATGATCCTGGAGGTTGGCACCGACGCCGGGCAGGTCATGCACCACGGGAACGCCGATCGATTGCAGATGCTCCGCCGGCCCCACGCCGGAAATCTGTAACAAATGCGGGGAGTTGATCGACCCGCCGCACAGAATGACCTCTTTATGCGCCTTGGCAACGACGTCCTGCCCGCGTTGACGAAACGTAACGCCTGTGCACCGCTTGCCCTCGAACAGCAATTTCGTTGCAAAAGCCCCGGTTTCCACAACCAGGTTGGGTCGTCCCCGCGCTTCTTTCAGGAAGGTCTGGGCGGTTGACCCGCGCCAGCGGCCTTTGCGGGTCATCTGCGAGTATCCGACTCCCTCTTGCTCCCGTCCGTTCAGGTCCTTTTGGAACGTGTGTCCCGCCTGCTGCGCGCCCTCGATGAAACGATGGGTCAGCGGCAGGATGGTGCGGTAGTCTTCGACTTTCAGCGGCCCGTCCTTGCCGCGATAGTCCGGATCGGCGCCCTGTTTGTAGGTTTCCGATTTGCGAAAATACGGCAGGACGTCATCGAAACTCCAGCCTCGGCAGCCCATCTGTGCCCAACCGTCGAAGTCGGCCGGATTGCCGCGCACATACAGCATTCCGTTGATCGAGCTTGATCCACCCAGCGTTTTTCCACGCGGCCAGTGAATGCGGCGGCCGCCGCTGCCTTCGGTTGCCTCGGCGCTGTAGTTCCAGTTGACGACCGGATGATGCAACAGCTTCAGGGTGCCGGCAGGGATATGGATCCAGATCAGCGAATCCTTCGGGCCGGCTTCCAGCAGAATGACGTTCGCCCCCGTTTCGCTCAATCGAGCGGCGACGACGCAACCGGCTGATCCGGCACCAACGACGATGTAAT
>JAYUEJ010000507.1:0-4655 GCA_043739265.1 Rhodopila sp.
ACGGTAACGAACGCCGACGCCGGGTAACCTTGCGCGAACAGCAGCGCCCGCAGGTCGGCATGATCGACCTTCGCCCGCGCATCCTTTGCCACGATCGGCTTGGCATGGAACGCCACTCCAAGGCCGGCGGCGCGGTGTTCCGACCGGAGCTGATCGAACTCGGCTGATCCACACATGAATGTTCTGTGGTGCCGACGACACGCCAAAACCTTTGCGCGTGGCTTTTCGTTCGTCATTCTGTCAATCGCGGCAAAAGATCCGGGCTTCGACAGGCCGTGACGGCGGAGGGGACCAAGGTCACGGCCTGAATCTCCGCGCGTCGGCAGTCCGCCGCGAACGTCAGCCCGGCTGCTTGTCCTTGCCGGCAGGGCTTTTGGACAGCGACAGCGGAATATACTGCACGCCGCCCTCGCGCTGAATCAGCATCAGGACAAACTTCCGATCCGCTTTCCGGGCGGCATCGACCTGCTTTTGAATATCGGCCGGGGAGCTGACTTCACCCTGCTGAACTTCCACGATGACGTCGCCCGGCTTCAGGCCGCGGTCGGCCGCGGGTGTATTCGGCGCCACGTCAATGATGACCACGCCTTTCTGGCCGTCCTGAAGCTGGAATTTGTCCTTCAAATCCTGGCTAACCGGGGCGACCTTCAAACCCAACCCGTTAATATCGGTG
Organism: Rhodopila sp.; assembly: GCA_043739265.1. Classification (GTDB taxonomy): domain Bacteria; phylum Pseudomonadota; class Alphaproteobacteria; order Acetobacterales; family Acetobacteraceae; genus Rhodopila. The sequence continues at coordinate 674 of JAYUEJ010000507.1, forward strand.
GGTTTGGTCGTATCGGCCGGCTTACCCGCGTCGGTCGAGGCCAGCTTGGTATCAGCCGGACGCTCCGCCAGGACGGTCTGCACCGTCATTTCCTTGCCGTCGCGCCACAGCACCACCGGCACTTCCTTGCCGACGACCGCGTCGGCCACGATGCGCGGCAGATTGTGCATCTCTTTCACATCCTGCCCATCGAATTTCAGGATGATGTCGCCGCTGCGAATCTTCGCCTTCTCAGCCGGCCCGGCATCGGTGATGCCGGCAACCATCGCGCCGGAGACATCCTTCAGTCCCAGGCTCTCGGCGATGTCCGGCGTCACCTGCTGGATTTTCACGCCCAGCCAGCCCCGGCGGGGATGACCGAATTCCTTCAACTGGGCGACGATATTCTTCGCCATGTTGGACGGGATCGAGAACCCGATACCGATCGATCCGCCTGACGGCGAGAAGATCGCCGTGTTGATGCCGATGACCTGCCCATCCATGTTGAACAGCGGACCGCCGGAGTTGCCGCGATTGATCGCCGCATCGGTCTGGATGAAATCGTCGTATTGACCCTGATGGATATCGCGGCCGCGGGCCGACACGATGCCGGCGGTGACGGTCCCGCCCAGCCCGAACGGGTTACCGATCGCCAGCACCCAGTCGCCAACCCGCGATTGCCCGGAGTCGCCAAAATCGACCGTGGGAAGCGGTTTATCGGATTTCACCTTCAGCAGCGCGATATCGCCGCTTTCGTCACGGCCGACGATCTCGGCTTTCAAAGTCGTGTTGTCCTGGAGGATAACGGAAACCTCGTCCGCGCCGTCGATGACGTGGTTGTTGGTGACCACATAGCCGGATGCGTCGATGATAAAGCCGGACCCCAGGCTTTGCGCCCGGCGCGGTGCGGGCTGATTGTCGCCGTCGCCCCCTGGGCCCCCTGGCCCCCCCGGTCCCCCTTGACCCTGCCGGTTGCGATTGAGGAAATCCTTAAAGAACTGCTCGAACGGAGACCCGGGCGGGAATACCGGTATTTCCGGGCCGCGGTTGGGACCGTTCTTGGCCGTGATGTTTTGGCTGGACGACACGTTCACCACCGCCGGCAAAAGCTTTGCCGCCAAATCGGCGAAGCTGTCAGGCGCGGATCGCGCGATGGCGGGTTGAACCATCGGTAGGACCGGCGTCACCAGCGCGAAAGAAACACCCAGCAGCGTGGCGCGGGCAACGGTGGAGCGGAACAGGCGCATGATCGGTTTTCCTGGCGAATGAGCCGCATATGGTTCGGACGCCCCAGGTTAGCAACTTCTCAGTTGAAACACACGGGGCGTTCGCGCGCGCAATTTTATCGTGATAGGTCCGTCGGTGGGGCCTGCAAATATCGCAGGTAATCGTTGTTCGGGCTCACCACCAGGCGGGCCGCACCGCTGTCGAAGATGTCGCGATAGCCCTGCAAGGTCCGCCAGATCGAGAAGAAGGCCGGGTCCTGGCCGAAGGATTTGGCATAGATATTCGTCGCTTCCCCCTCGCCTTCGCCGCGCAGTTTGTCGGCGGTGGCGCGGGCGTCGGCGACCAGCACGGTGCGGTCGCGTTCGGCATCGGCGCGGATACGCTGAGATGCCTCCGCACCTTCCGCCCGAGCCTGGGCGGCGATGCGCTGGCGTTCCGATTGCATCCGCGACAGGATCGCCTGGGTATTCTCCTGCGGCAGGTCGGCGCGCCGGATGCGAACGTCCACGATGCTGACGCCGAAGTTCTGCATCTCGGTGTTCACCTGGTCGCGGATGGCGGACATGATCCGCTCCCGATCCGATGACAGCACGTCCAACAGCTTGTTGTTGCCGAGAACCCGCCGCAGGCTGCCGGTCACCACCGAGTTCAGCCGGCCGCGGATGTTGTCCGGGATCGGCCCGATCGCCTGATAGAAGAGCAGTGGATTGGTAATTCGGAACACGGTGAACGTGTCAACGATCAGGCGGCGTTGTTCGCTCAGGATGACTTCTTCGCCGGGCAACTCCACCGCCAGCACGCGGCGATCGAAGGAGATGACGTTCTGCACGAGCGGCAGCTTGGCATGCAGCCCGGCCTGGTCGATCGGCCGAACGACCTCACCGAATTGCACGACCAGTACCTGCTCGGTCTGCGCCACGGTGAACAGGCTGGCATTGACGAGGAACGCCAGTACCACGAGGGCAGCGATGGCTGCGATGGCAATTCGGTTCATCGGGCGGTTCCCACGGCGGCGGAGGAAGCGGGGGCGGCGGCCTGTGCGGGCGGCGGCGGCGGCACGTTCAACTGCAGGAACGGCACCAGGCCCTTCAGCTTGTCGTCCACGATCAGCGGCTGGGAATGGGTCAGTACATCCGCCATGGTGTCCAAATACATGCGCCGGAGGGTCACGTCCTTGGCCGCCTGATAGGCTTTCAACACGCTGTCGAAGCGCTGCGCCTGGCCGTTTGCCTGGGCGACCGAGGCAGCTTTGGCGCCCTGTCCCTCGGCAACGATGCGTGCCGCGTCGCCGCGTGCGCGGGGGACGATGTCATTCCGGTACGACTCGGCCTCGTTCCGCATTCTTTCGGCATCGGTGTTCGCCCGCTGGACGTCGCGGAAACTCTCGATCACGGCGGCCGGGGGATCGACCTTCTGGAGTTGCACCTGGGTGATCTCCACGCCGGCTTTGTAGCGATCCAGAATCTCCTGGGTCTGCTTGAGCACATCGGTCTCGATCTGTGCCCGCAACTGAGTCAGCGCGGGCTGGATGGGCGTGCGGCCGATCACCTCGCGCATCGAACTTTCGGCCACCGCGCGGACCAGGCTTTCCGGGTTGGCGGTGTTGAACAGGAATGCCGATGCGTCGTTGATGCGCCAGAAGACCGCGACATCGATGTCGATGATATTCTCGTCGCCGGTCAGCATCAGGCTCTCGGCCAGGACGTCGCGGCCCGCGGCATCGCGGCCCGCTTCGACGTTGCCGCCGGGTGCGGAGCGGAAGCCGATCTCGGTACGGTTGATGCGGGTGACGGTCGGTAGCGCGACGGATTCCACCGGCCAGGGCAGGTGCCAGTGCAAGCCGGGCGGAGTCCAATAGGAATAGGCGCCGAAGCGCAGCACGACACCCTGCTCGTCTGGCTGCACACGGTAGAAACCGCTACCGACCCAAACCACGACGACGAGCAGCAGAAGGAAGATCAGGCCGCGGCCGTTGCCGAAGCCGCCGAACGGACTGCCACCCGGCCGGCCGCCGCCACCGCCGCCCATCAGGCCACGAATATAGCCCTGAGCCTGGGCGATCAGCTTGTCCAAATCGGGAGGATTGCCGCCACCGAACGGGCCGTTGCCAAAGGGGCCGCCACCGCCGCCACCGCCACCGCCCGAGGGGCCATCGCCACCGGGACGGGGCGCTCCGCGATCCAGGTCCGGTCGCTCCCCGTTACCAGGGTTGGGGGCTTTGTTTCCCCAGGGTCCTTGGGTTGGTTTCTTGTCGTCGTTTCCGCCTGACGGGTTGCCCCACGGTCCGGGACCGCCGTTATTCCAAGGCATGATGGGGTGGCTCCTGTCGAATCGCCTAAGGGATCGTGCAGTCGGATCGCCGGATGCACAAGCCGTTGGCGGAAACGGTATGATGCGCCATATCGATCTGGACAGGCGCACGTTGCGCGGTGCTTATCCGCCGCCTGTGTCAGGTTTGCAAGGTATAGGGTTCACATAGCCATGGTCGATGCTTCTTCAGATGCCCTGCGCGCGGCGTTGCGCGCGATCAAGGACCCTGCGTCCGGACGCGACATCGTCACCGCTGGTCTGGTCGAGGCGATTGAGGTGCGCGGTGGCCTGGTGCAGGCGACACTGCTGACCGACCGTGCCCATGCGGTGGCGATGGAGCCGGTGCGGCGGGCGGTCGAGGCGCTGCTGATGCGCCAGCCGAACGTGACCAACGCGACCGCGATCCTGACCGCGCACAAGGCTCCGGCCCCGGCGAAACCGGCTCCGCCGCCAGCCGCCAGGCATG
>JAYUEJ010000508.1:0-4654 GCA_043739265.1 Rhodopila sp.
GCAATCATCGAGCTCGGCCTGCATCACGAACAGCAGCACCTGGAACTGTTGCAGACAGACATGCTGCACGCTTTCGCATCGAACCCGCTTTACCCCGCCATGATCGCCGATTGGCAGGAACCGTTGGGTAACCCCGGCAAAACAACTTTCATTCCAATGCCGGATGGACTTTGCCTTGTTGGCCATGATGGTAATGATTTCTGTTTCGACAATGAAACCCCCATGCATCAGGCCTGGCTTCACCCCCACGCCATAGCCTCCCGCCTCGTTCGCAACCGCGATTGGCTCGACTTTATCCAGGATAACGGCTACCGTACCCCCGCGCTTTGGATGTCCGATGGTTGGGCAACCGCGCAAGAGTCTGGCTGGATAGCGCCGCTGCATTGGCAGCAGCGGGGTAACCAATGGTTCCAGATGGGTCCCGGCGGCCTCGCCCCCCTACTGATGGACGCGCCGGTGCGTCATATAAGCTGGTATGAAGCCGACGCCTTTGCCCGCTGGACCGACGCTCGCCTGCCCACCGAAGCCGAGTGGGAGGCCGCCAGCCGCAATCCCGCCATTCATGAAACCACCGGGCATGTTTGGCAGTGGACCGAAAGCGCCTATCGTCCCTATCCAGGTTTCAAGGCGGTGCCTGGCGCGATCGGTGAATACAATGGAAAATTCATGATCAACCAAATGGTCCTGCGCGGCGGCTCCATGGCGACGCCGCCTTGCCAAACGCGCCCGACCTACCGGAATTTCTTCCACCCCGACAAACGATGGCAGTTCACCGGCCTTCGTCTGGCAAAAGACCTGTAACGGGAGAGCCAACGTGCCAAACGATAGCGAATTTGTCCCGCATCTTGCGCGGGCAGACATCCTTGATCTTGCCCTCGCTGGGTTGACCGCGTCGCCCAAGACGTTGCCCTCCATGCTGTTCTACGACGACGAAGGCTGCCGGCTGTTCTACGAGATCACCCGGCTGCCGGAATATTATCTGACACGAACGGAAACCGCTTTGCTGGCGTCGATTGCCGGTTGTCTGATTCCTGACGGTTTTCGTGACGCGGCGCTGATCGAATTCGGTGGCAGCGATGAAACCAAGGCCCGCATACTGCTCGACCAGCCCGACACGCCCTTCACCGCCTATGTGTCGATCGACGTCGCGGCCGGGGCGCTGACTGAGATGCAGACGAGGATGGCCGGGACGCACCCAAATCTGATTGTGGTGCCCATTGTCGCGGATTTCATGCAGCAATTCTGTCTGCCGCCGCATGCCGGGCCGAACATGGGATTTTTCCCCGGCTCCACCATCGGCAACCTCGATCCGGCCGCGGCGATCCGTTTCCTTGCCTCCGCACGATGCTCCCTCGGCTCCGACTCATGGTTTCTGCTCGGCGCGGACCTTCGCAAAAGCCCGAAAGTGCTGTTGCCAGCCTACAACGATTCCGCCGGCGTAACCGCTGCGTTCAATCTCAATTTGCTGCGGCGGTTGAACCGGGAGGCAGGCGCGGATTTCGATCTAAATCACTTTCGACACGAAGCCGTGTGGAACGATCGCGCAAGTCGAATCGAAATGCATCTGATTTCAACGCGGGATCAGACGGTGAGCCTTGGCGGCATGCGCATCGCTTTTCACGAGGGCGAGTCAATCCACACAGAAAACAGCTACAAACACACACTTGACAGGCTTGTCGAAATCGGGCGCGACGCCGGATGGGCCATGCAGCATACGTGGCAGGACCGCGCGGGATTGTTTGGCGTGATCCTGTTTCGTGCAGGCTAAAACAATCTTACGTCGCGGACCGTATTGCTTCAGTCGCGCCGCGACATGACCGGGACAAACCCGGTCAGACACCGAGGCATTGCTCTAAGCCGCGATCTTCGTTGCGTCACCCAGAATAAAGGCGCGAAGCTGTAGCCTGGCGCGATGCACACGACTTTTCAGCGTGCCAATCGCACAGCCGGTCTGCTCAGCCGCATCCTCATAGGATTTTTCTTGCAGCACGATCATGGATAATGCCTCACGTTGATCGCGAGGCAACCGTTCAAGAGCCCATCCAAGCTCCTGCAATGCAGCACGATCCTCATGCGCCGGGGCCACCGGGATTTCAGGGATTTCTTCCATATAAGTGAACTCACGCTTGCTGCGCAATCCGCTGATGAAATGGTTGATCATGATCCGGTGAACCCAAGCGGAAAAGTTCGTTCCGGGAACGAAGCAGTAACGCGCCACCAATGCCTTGGTCGCTACGTCTTGAGTTAAATCCTCGGCGGCGGCGCGGTTGCGGGTCAACGCCAACGCCCAAACACGCATCTTTGGCATCAAAAAAATGAGTTGATCGTCAAACTCCTGCGGCATGACCAAAGTCTCCTGACATCTTAAACGGTGTTGGCGTAATATTCATCGCCTTCATTGCACCGGGCCATAGAGGCCAAGAACCGGCAACGACGCGCATCTCATAATTACCTGTGGCCCATAGCGGAGATACGCAAGGCGTCATGACATGACGGTGATTGACAGGTTGCGTGACACTTTACATGTCGCAGACAAGGATCGCGATTAGTTGATTTTTTGGCGTGGTGAACACGATCACGTTTATTGTATCCATCACGCCCGCATCGCATGACTACCCCAAACCCTGAAATAAGGATTGAAATGCGCTTCGCCCTATCGGCCGCAGCGGCGATATCAGGACTGGGTCTGCTCACCCTGGCGTTCTTTGGCCAGCCAGGTCTGTATCTCTATCAGGCGCGGCAGCAATGGGATTCCTTGCTCGCCAGTCCGGCCGACGACCGGCCGGTCGAACCGGACAACACTGCTGTTTCGGACCGTATGGCGCGGTTGCAACAGCAGGTGGTCCGGCTTGAAACTGAACTGAGCACGAGACAGAACCCTGCCCCCATCGCCACGCCGCCAGCTCTGGAACCATCGCCTGCGGCACCGCCGGAGCCTGCTCCCATCGCTATCAGGCCAAACCCGCCAGGCGTTGCCAACACCGAGCCGGCCACCGAGCCGATGCCGCCGTCGATCGGGTTAACGGAGCGGCATGAACCGACAGCCCAACCGCCAACGATCCCTCCGGCAGCGGTCCAACCCACGGCACCCCAACCTGCGGCCATCCCGGTCGAACCCGCCAAACCGGAACCGGTTAGGGCTGCGCCGCATACGCCCGAGCCGCCAAAGCCCGCGGTGCAGAAACTGGCTTCGGTCAAGCCGGCACCCGCACCGGCACCCCTACCGCAGGTTTCGCCTCCTCGTCCCGCCGTTGATGATACAAAGTCGGTTCTGACCCGGTTGCGGCAACAATCGCCTGCATCCCCGCCGGCCCAGGCGCAAGACGCACCTCCAGCTGCCGAACCCAAACTTCGGGCACCCCCGTCGCCATCGGTGCCCAGGCTGGCGGCGGCGCGGGCCGCACTGTTGAATGGCCGAGTGGAGGATGCCCGCCGGTTGTTGCAAGAAGCTCAACTACAGCTTGTGTTCCGTCAGGTCGAAACCGTCGGGGAAGACCCCTCATCGGCCGCCTCCTCGACCGCAAACCGCGGCGCCGCCAACGTTGCTCGGGCGTTGGAGGCACTGAGTGCCAATGACGTTCCACTTAGTCGCCGCTACATTGATGTCGCGGTGAATGATTTATCCGGAAACGCGACGGATGCGCCCGTCCAGCAAACCGATCGGCGGACCCCGGGCTACGCGCCCGCCTATCCACCACGCTAAACCAGGATCAATTGACCTTGGTCGCACATACCGGCGCCGGCGACCCATAGGCCATGGAACGAGCGCGGTCGTTATCAAATAGATATGAAACACACCAACACGCAACACTTGACGCCGCCGTTACGTAAACCCGTACCCACCATCTGGCCTTTACTGCTCGTCTCCTGTTGGCACGCAACTTGCTCCGTAAGTCCCGTGATCGCTCAATAAAGCTAACATCTGGTTTTTGCGGTGTGACCACATCCTCACCGTCAGAAACACAGCCTGCCGCGGATTTCGAAACTTCGCTGAACATACCGATAAGGGTTCAAAACATGAGTGAAGACGCCATTCCCATGGTCCTCAAACGTACTGAAGCCGGCCGGTCTGTTCGGCAAAACCGAGCGGTGGTGCCGGTGGGCGTCGCTCTGGCGGGGGCCGTCGCGTTGGCTGCCTGTTCGACAGTGCCGACCCTGCCGCCCGCACCGATGGAGCCAGCGGAGTCCACCTACACCGCCAACCTGCCGGCCTATCGCATCCAGGTGGGCGACGTGTTGGAAGTCCGCCTGATGCTCAACCCGGAGCTGAATGAGGAAGTGACGGTTCGACCGGACGGCCACATCTCCACCACCGCCGTGCCGGATGCACTCGCCTATGGCCGTACACCGGCCGACCTGGGTGATTCGCTGCGTAAGGTTTACGGCCGCGACCTGCAGAACCCCCGCCTGTCGGTGGTAGTGAAATCCTTCGCTCCCACGCGAGTCTATGTCGGCGGCGAAGTCACCACGCCGGGTGAGTTCATTACAGTCGGGCCAACTTTGACCTTGTCACAGGCGATTTCGCGCGCAGGCGGCACGAAGATCAGCAGCGACGACACCTCGGTGTTTGTCATCCGCCGCGGGCCTGGCGACAAGCCGGAGTTCCTGTCCACAAGCTGGAAGGCGCTGCGGCAGGGACGTGATGCGAACGCCG
>JAYUEJ010000509.1:0-4648 GCA_043739265.1 Rhodopila sp.
ATGACCAGTTCCCCGGTCATTGCGACGAACGAAACGACGTTGCAGTCTCGGCGATTTATGGGGATTGCCGCACCGCCGCATCCCTTTCAATGCGGCAGCGCGGTCCGGGCTGCTCCATAAATTTGAATGCGGGGAATTTGAACGCGGGCGAATCGAACGTTCATTGCCGGCCTTAATATTTGGCTCTTATAGCGTTATTTGTTGCAGTCGGGTTGTTTCACCCTCCCGGGCAACGGCGGTTCGTTGGTGCCTTGGGCAAGGAAGTAATCAAGCGGACGCGGAGTTTCGCGGAGTTCGTGCGGAGTGTCGCGGAGTTAAAATGTTCAGACCGCGGCACGAGGGGGCATCGGTTCGCACGGTGCCGCGGTGGGGGGGCCGGGATGGGGGGCCGGGCAGGCTGAGACCATGAAGCTGCCACCGACCGGATACAAGGATGCCATCCGGATCTACGCCGCGAAACTCCGCGTCGGCTTGATTGCTGTTCCATCCGAGGCACCGAAACCGCCAGAAGCTGCGTCTTCCGTCACGCCACGGGTCGATGCGGGGGCGCAGCGATCGGTGTTGGACATCGCCACGGCACGCCGGGCGTTCACCATTTCTCGGCGGGGGCCAACAGACAACGCCATAGGAGTCTACTATTTTGCGCTGGTATCGCTCCCATTGAAATATTTGTTGTGCGTTGCGCAAAAACCAGCGTATCCTTGCTGGATACTATGTGTTTGTTGCTCTTTCTGGACGTTGCGGGATCCAGCCGAGCAGTATTATAACGACTGGCATTCATTCGCATGCCAGAACGGCGTCCGCGCCGGGAGAATCAGATGGCAGAACCACTCCGTACTCAGAAGGATATCGTTCCTGAAGGCGTCAAATCCGTTCAAAAGCCGGAACAGGATGACGTGCGCATGGAGGATGAAGAGAAAATCATGGCCGGTCGCCATGACGTCAATTATCCTGCCCTGTTGACGAAAGATGTTCCTGGCGGTTGATCCGGCGACGCTTGCTGAAGCATCCGGCTGGGTCCCGGATGGAGACGGATTGGGCAGCCGAGCCGTGGGCTGTCCGTTAAGATCAGGGCATGTTCCGGTGTGCGTCATATGAACCGCCGGTGCGCGAACGGTCAGCTCAAGGCCGGCCATGACGGTCTGCTTCCGGGCTGGCGCTAACCCTGGTGCCGAAACACCCTGGTGCCGAAACCCTGGTGCCTGCCGGCGCAAGCCCGGCCATGACACACGGGTCTCGGGCTGGTCCTCAATGCCCCGTTTGGGACTTACCCCGTGCCGCGCGCCGGCCACGTTGGCGGGTGATAGCCGAGCGGGACCGCCGGCCGGGCCCAACGGGGCGGCGTTTCCGACATTTTCACCACCGGTGCCAAATGCCGCAGCCGGCCTGACGGGGTTTGGCTTTCCATCGACCAGCGATCCAGTTCTTCGGGTGTGAACTCGGCGGGGACGCCGGTCAGTGCGGCGGCTGGGATTTCGCCCAGATCGACGATCCATTTTCCGACCTGCGCCAACGAGATCCGCACCATCCAGCTTCCGCCCTGCTGCGCTCGGCGTTTGAGCGCGATCATCGTACCGGCCGCCATCAGATAGCCGGTGCAATAGTCGATCGCCGAAACCGGATAGAACTGCGGTCCCTTGGTCGGGCCTGGAACGATCTCGGCCTGTCTGGCGGCGATACCGCTGACGCTTTGAATGACGGTGTCGAAGCCGCGGCGTGAGGCCCATGGGCCGGTATGGCCGAAGGCGCACAGCGAGACATAGACCAGACCCGGCCGGATCGCCGCCAGGTCCTCCGGCGACAGGCCGCGGGCGCCGAGCGTGCCGGGACGGTAGCCTTGCGAAAAGACGTCCGCCTGGCGGATCAAATCACGCAGCGTATCGACATTGCGTTGCTCACGCAGATCGAGATGAGCGGACAGTTTGCCGTGGCCGGTATCGAGTTCCTGATAGCCGAGGTTCGGCAGATGGTCGGCGCTGATCTTCAGCACGTCGGCGCCGTGTTCGGCGAGGGTGCGCGCGCAGGTCGGGCCGGCCAGCACGCGGGTCATATCGACGACCCGGATACCGGACAGGGGGCGGTCGCCGGCTTGCAGCGGTTCCGGGGGGCTGTCGCCGATGCGCACGATTTCCATCAACGGCAATGCGGCGATGGCGGCGGCCTGGGGGTGATCCGCCCACTCCGGCGCGGTTCGCACCATGCCGCCGGCGCCTTTGTTGGCGATGATGGCTTCTTCGAGGTCGGCGGCATTCCAGGTGGCAACGGCGCGGGTGACGGACTCGCGGTTTTCGTCGCACCCGAGGACTTTGAGGGCGACGGCGCGATGATTGGGGAAATTGGTATGGATGTAGCTCCAGCGGCCATCTTTCGTGGGATAGAAGCCCATGATCGAATGGCGTTCGGCCGAGACCTGGCCGTCGCCGACCGTCAGGTAGCGGCCGCTGCGCAGGGATGCAGTGGCCTGGCGGACATCGACTCCGATGGTTTGGGTGCGGCCGGTGCGATGGTGCCACAGATCGGCGGCGGCGAGGCCGGTGGCGGCCAGGGCCGCGGCTCCGGCCACGCCGACGCGGAAGGGGGTGGGCAGGATCGGATCGGTGCCGCCGGTGAAGGTGACCGCGTCCGCTGTCTCGGCTGACCAACCCGTGCTGGGCAGGATGGAGCGTAGGGCATCGCGCGGCATGGTGGTGGTTTCCCGGTCTTGTTATGATGCGGGGGCACTATGACGCAGTTTGGCGAGGGCGGAAATGGCCAGGGGATCGCGGCCAGGTTTCATTTGGCGCGTTGACGGCACGCTGCCCGATAGTAGCCCGCTTGCCGAACCAACTATGCAAGCCCCAGTGTCGCACCGGGCCAAGACTGAAAAGTGAGCCGCCACCCAAAATCAGAACTGTTGTACTGACGCACAGCCTTGGAAAACCTGACCCGCCTGAAACCTATCTAACATTGTCCTATCAAGCGGCTAGCGCAAGGGTGGGCACCGGCGGAATTGGGTAGTAGTGCGGTCACGCCGGTGGATGCCGAAGAAATTTTCGGCTCGTCCTCCGCCAACATTAAGGCCAGCGGCATGCATCGGAGAGGCCCGCACCGAGCTGACTCCGATCGACTCCTGTGGATCTAAACTGACAGATGCAACTAGCCATTTTGGCGGATTTCCGCCAAAATGGAAGAACCGCGCAGGGCACCAATTGTTAGATTCTATCCGATAGGTCGGAGCCCCCGATCGCCGGTGGGGTAGCAATCGCCAAGCCACCGGCCAACTGGCAGGCGAGGCCGGCGAGGCCGGCGAGGAACCGGAGTGGAATGCCACTCAACCGCCCAATTAGCTGCAAGCACTCCAATGCCAACCGTTCCAAAACTGACATCGCAGCTGGGGTTGCACATAGCAGCTTGGGCTTCACCCAGGGAACCGCTGCGCGATGAAAGATAACGGCTAACCGAAATGCGGCCACCCTGCAGGTAAAATTTTCTTGCTTTGTTCTCATCTACCGTGTATTGTCTTGTCATGTCCGATGTGGTCTTCCTTTGCCATAACCACCCGAAACCGCCGAGGATGTTTGGCCTGCATGCACAAGGGTCAAGCAGCCGCAATAAGGTCGTCCCATCTCCGTTGGAGTTGCCCAACATCTTTTCGCTAGCGATTGCGGACAATCGGTCAGGCATAGTCCGCGACATCCATCAGATCACGGTATTGTGACAGCGATGTCACATAGAACCTTGGATCTTTGGAGAAAGCGTTATCCATCTCGGTATGGTCACGGGGTACTGTTGTGCGCAACGGATGATCGCTGTTACGTCTCTCGAAAATATGTTTGGCCCTTAAGTGGGGCCGACCGGGAGGACGAATGTCGACAGCATATCACATGGTTCATTATCGTCGTTTTGAAGTGGGAGAGGCCGAATTGGAGGGGAGGACCCTCGAAAGTTTATGCCGATCCGCTCTCGACGTGGCCGATGGATCCCTTGGGACACTTTGGGAACGGGCCAAGGATCGGCTGTTCGACATGAACGACGCAGACAGCCGGAAAGTTTTGCTCAACAAGGTCGCTGATTTATCTAGCGCAGTGTTCGGCGAAATTTGCCTTTTCCAAAGTCGCGATTTGCAAGCGCTGTTGGAATTGACGGCTTCCAACGTACAGCTATCAAATATTACTACGGCGCAGATTTTTAATCTTAACGAAAGATTTGCGCCCACGGGCTCGCAATTTGTGCGAGGTATGGCCTATTGGTTGGCCATTGGCAATCATCTTTTCTTTGTTAAAACTCAATCCATGACATCAGAATACTTGCAATCTTACTTGGATTGGCTGCTGAAAATTCGAACTGGCACGGTCGAAAATTCGATCAATTTCAATTTTCAAGCTGAATTTGATAAGACAGAGTTGTCTGGCGACATCGGAGAGATTCGTAGCTTGCGTATAAGCGGAAAGGCTGCGAGCCAGTTCGTGGTGGCACCGATCCAGGACGAAGCAGAAGGCCGCTTGGTCAGCACATCTCGTAAGGTAAAGGACAAATTTGTCCAATTTGCGCAAGCAATTCCAGTGATCGAAGCGCTTTTTGGGAAGGCCGAATCCGAGTCTCTTTTGAACAGCCTTGGAGAAGGGGAATATCTTGCGGTAGATGCTTCCGTGAAGGTTCAAGGCCGCAG
>JAYUEJ010000510.1:0-4639 GCA_043739265.1 Rhodopila sp.
CGCCGGTGAGGAAGAGAAGGGCGAGGCGGCCGATGACCGTGTCCAGGATGGCTTGGGCGATGGTGGCCGGGAGCGACATGGGTTTGGGCCTCGGGGTGGTTGGTCGGTGCGGTTCGTGGTGATAGTAGGTTAATGTTCCTTAAAAATCAAGAAATATTTCTTTCGTCGCGGGATCGGGTCTGTTTGGCGATGGCGGCATGTCCGGCCAGCGGGGTGAAGGGGGCCGATCCCGAAGGTCGATGCATTGGCGACATTGGCCAGACTTAAAGCGGGAACCGATCCTATGGTCTGTCGCCTTCCGCTGTTTGTTCGCGGCGGTTGCCAGACAGTCATCAAGCGGACGCGGAGTTTCGCGGAGTTCGTGCGGAGTTTCGCGGAGGCAAAATATTCAGTCCGCGACACGAGGCGCATCGGATCGCAGGGGGCGCCGGGGAGGCTGGGATCATGAAGATGCCAATGGATACAAGGATGACATCCGGATCTACTCTGCGTCCGCTTGATTGCTGTTTCATCCGCGGCACCGAATTTGCCAGAATCTCCCTCTTCCGTCACGCCACTTGTCGATGCAAGGGCGGATCGATCGGTGTTGGGCATCGCCTCGGCACGTTCACCATGTCTCGGCGGGGGCCGACGGATAACGCCATACGAGCTTTTATCAATGCCCTGATGTGGCAAGGATCGCCGGATCATGTCCGGCGATGACGACATCGCGTGTGTCATGGTCATCGCGCCCAAGTATAAAACGGACGGGTTGAGGAAACGATGGCGGCGGGAGTTGGTTGGACGGTTTCGATCACGGCGAGAGCGAGGTTGCGGATAGGTAGGGACCTCATCGAAACCTCGCCCTGTATGTGATCGGCGGCGGCACCTATGCAGAGCGACAGTCCGTCCGGTCAGTGAAACGTCCGACCGCCATCCACGGGCAGCGCGATCCCGGTCGTGAACGACGATTCGTCCGATGTCAGGAACAGGATCGCCGCTGCCAGCTCCTCCGGTTGGGCGTGGCGGCCGAGTGCGTAGCGGGCCACGACGGCGGGGTTGGGATCGCCGGCCGCGGTGCGGATGTGGCCTGCGGTCATTGCCGTTTCCACCGACCCCGGGCACACCGAGTTTACGCGGATGGTGGGTGCGAGCTCCATCGCCGCGGATTTGGTCATCGCGATGACCCCGCCCTTGGAGGCGACATAGGCGATATTGCCCGGGCCGGTCGGCATCAGCCCGACGCCGGAGGCTATGTTGACGATCGTGCCCTTGCCTTCTTTCAGCATCAACGGCGCGGCGGCCTGGATGATTAGAAACGTGCCGGTCAGGTTCACCGCTACGGTGCGGGCGAAGACCTCGGCCGTGGTGTCGGCGATGCCGGTTTCGGACAGGATGCCGGCGGCGTTCACTACGCCGTCCAGGCCGCCCATGGCTCGGGCCGCCTGACCGACCGCGTTGGCGACGGATGCTGGATCGGCTACGTCGCAGCCGAAGGCGACTGCGCCGATCTCGTCAGCGACGACCTTGGCGGCGTTTTCGGAACGGTCGAGGATGGCGACCGCCGCGCCTTCTTGCCGGAACAACCGAGCGGTTGCGCGTCCGATGCCGGATGCGCCGCCGGTTATGATGATCTTGCGTCCTGTTAGGCGTGCCATTGGTGTTGCCTCCCCCTTTTGTCTTGGTTCTGACTATCGTGGCACATTTTCGGGGCGGCGTCACCTTTCGGCGATTGTATTTTGGATTCTGCAACAGCGGCGTTCGCCCGGTCTAAGTAATAGTTTCAACACAACAGAATATTTGAAACACAAATGAACACAAATGAACACAGATATCTGCGTGTATTTGTGTGCATCTGTGGTTCCACATTGCTTTCTACGGCATCCGAGATCCGACCGATGGTGTATCGACGCCCAAACGCGCCGGCACTGCGTTTGAACGCCGATGCTTTGCCTCTGGCTGCGTCCCGGGCTAGCGTTAGTGTCCGAAAAGGGAGGAACCACACATGGGTCATTGCATCGTTGTCGTTCAGTTCGACCTGCCAATGCGCACAGAGGAGCAGGCGGTGAAGGGCGGCACATCGACCGCGCCGATTTATCGTGATCTTGGCCAGAAAGGATTGATCCGCAAGGACTATCTGAATGGTGAAACGGGCACCGGCGGCGTCTATCTGTGGGACAGCCGAACATCGGCGGAAGCCTGGTTTACCGAGGACCGCGTGGCGGAGCTGACACAGCGCTTTGGCGCCAGGCCCGTGCTGACCTGGTACGATACGCATGTGACGGTCGATAATCTGAAGGGCGAGACGCGGGTCAACGGGTCGTCGATCGAGGTCATGGCCTGAGGGTTCGCGGCGCTGGGACACTGAATACGAGGGGAATGGGGCATGCATCCACGAGGGAAAGTCTGCGTGGTGACCGGCGCGGCGAGCGGTATCGGCGAGGCGGTGGCTCGTGCTTTTGCCGAGGCGGGTGCCGCTTGTGTGGTGGTGGCCGATTTGAATGCCGAACGACTTGCCAGGGTCGCGGGAGAGATCGGTGGTTTGGCGGTGCCGACCGATGTGTCCCGGGAATCCGACATCAAGGCATTGATCGCCGCGGCCGAGGCTAAGTTTGGGCCGGTTGACGTGTTTTATTCGAATGCGGGGATTTCGCGTCCGGGGATGGAGGACGCGTCGGACGCTGACTGGGATCTTAATTGGCGGGTGCATGTGTTGAGCCATGTGTTCGCGGCGCGGGCGTTGGTGCCGGGGATGTTGGCGCGGGGTTCGGGCTATCTGCTGAACACGGCATCGGCGGCGGGCTTGCTGACGTCGATGAATTCCATGGCCTATGGGGTGACCAAGAGCGCGGCTGTTTCTTTGGCGGAACATCTGGCGATCCAGTACGGCGACCGGGGTATTAACGTTTCTGTGCTGTGCCCGCAGTCTGTGCTGACGGGCATGACGAGCGGACGGAAAGGGGCGGCGAGCGTCGATGGCGTTATGACGGCGGCGGAGGTCGCCGAGATTGTGGTCGATGCGATGGTGGAGGAGCGGTTTATGATCCTGTCGCATCCGACTGTGCAGGAGTACGAGCAACGGAAGACTCGGGATCGGAACCGGTGGATTGCCGGCATGCGGCGTCTGCGTAACAAGATATATGGGGCGTCGGCGGGTGGGTTGGTGTAGCGGTTATGGGCGGGGGCTTCGTGTCGCCGGGTACCATTCGGGCGCCGGCTTCCGATCCAAAGCGGACACTGCATCGCCAACGGCCGCGCCCACCTAGCGGATCAGGGGGTTACCCTACATTATCATGCGTGATGGTCATGCTCGTATCGGAACGGCCTCCCTGGGGCTAGACGTGGAACCTCATGCACTTCGATCGCCAGTTTGATCCCGCCCGCATTCCGGACTTTGCTGCGAGCTACCCCGCGGCGGAGGACGACAAGGCTTTTGCCGCCAGCAGACGCATCCGCGCGGGAGTATGCACGCGGACTGAACTCGAAGATATTTTTGAATGGAGGACAAACGGGTGCGGACGTTCGCGTTTAATGTTGAACACCGAAGATGAAATTATTGAGGCCCTGTTCCTTGCCGCTGGCGCCAGGACTGAACGTGCCGCCGTTGCTGTGCTTTGCGGGCTACACGGGGTGGATGTGCCAGTCGCCTCGGCCATACCGACTGCTACAGATCAGCAACGTTACACGGTGATCGATTTTCGTGCCCTTAGGGCGCTCGGCAACCGCAGCACTGATAGGTCGATCAATTTCTACCTCGTGTATCTCGACGCTTGCCGCCGACTCGCAAAGGCCCATCATGTTAGCCTGCGCGTCCTGGATCGAGCTTTATGGCAATGGTCGAAAACCCAGGTTATTTGATGAAGGACATTATATAGATGCCACGGGAGGCACGTCAGCCAAAGCGGCCGATATTCTACGATAGGCCGGTTCGATTCGAGAAAAATGCAGGAAAATAGACATGCAGCGATGGGACGAGACTTGGCATCGGCTTCGGGAATGGACCAATGGTCAAGCGCCATCCGAACGGCTTGCCGCCCAAATGCTCGCCGCCGAAGGCTTCGAAAGTCTAGACCCAAGCCATCCTCTGGGAGGGAAAGATGGCAGGCAGGACGCCATTTGCACGAAGGATGGCAAGAGATGGACGATGGCCGTCTATTTCCCTCGTGGTGAGAAAACCATAGGCGACATTAAGACAAAATTTCTCCACGACTTAAAAGGGGCGAAAGAAAATGGTGCGGATGGCATTGCATTCGTCACAAATCAAGAAATCCGGCTTAGCGAGAGAGCTGAACTGAAGCAGTCTGCGTTACCGTTATTGGCCGAACTTTTTCATCTAGAACGTTTGACAGTGATCCTTGACCGACCTGACATGGTGGCTGTTCGTAGACAGTTTTTATCTATCGGCGATGAAGACACCGGCCCAGTTGTAATGGAACTCGGCGGGCGTGGTGGTCAGGCCATGGGAGCTGGCGGTGGTGGTGGTGGTGCGTTCGGTGGTGGTGCCTTGGGCGGCGCGGGTGGTCGAGGTGGAGACATCCTGCTGGATGCGAAAGCGGGTGAAGCACCCGGCGCTGGCGGTGGTGGCGGGGGTGCTGTCGGTGAAGACGCTATTGGTGGCGAGGGCGGCGGCGGCGGTGAGTTCGTGTCTGGTGTCTTCCTC
>JAYUEJ010000511.1:0-4632 GCA_043739265.1 Rhodopila sp.
CAGGCGGCCCCCCGGGCAACCCGATGCTCATTCATCAGCCTTTTTTGGGGACCTTGCGACCTTGGCGTTTCGACTTTGTTTATTCACCCGATTGCCCTGCCTACCCTACCGGCTATTAACAGATCCAAAATATCCCAACTCGTGTTATCAACGCCTCATGCACCGCGACGCCGCCATAGCCACGCTTCAGGCGCACGCAGCCGAGTTAAAGCAGCTCGGCGTTGACCATCGTTATGTGTTCGGCTCGACCGCACGCGACGAGGCAAACGAAGATTCGGACGTCGATCTGTTTTTCGACTATAAAAAGGGCAAATGAAGACGAAACTCCCGGGTAATCGGCCGCAATATTCCCCGATTTACTGTTGTGCGCCCAGACCCGTGCTGCCGTACAGCCACGCCAGACTGTCGTACCAATCCGAGTCCGATTTAGCCGACATAATCGAATTGCGCAGCGCCGCGTGGGCGCCCGCCGGATTCAAAACATGTTCGCCCATCGCTCGGGACTGCAACTGAATCCGAGCGGTGCGCAACACGCGCTGGCGGCGGTAACGCTCCAGTGCGGCGGGGTAGTCATCTGGACTGGCGGCCAGTTCGAAAGACAAACAAACGCCGTCTTCCATCGCCATGCACGCACCCTGAGCCATGTATTGCAGCGTCGGATGCGCGGCATCTCCCAGCAGGGCAACACGGCCATCGATCCAGTTCTCAACTGGGTCGCGGTCGCACAGCACCCATAATTTCCAGTCCTTGCCGTGACGGATAATGTCCCGGGCCTTGGGGTGGACGTGATGGAAGCCGGCCATCACTTCTGTTTCCGTAACGGACAGGCCGGCAACCGGTGCGGGGGCATCGTTGTGGAAGGTGACGACCAGATTGAAAACCTTCCAGCCCGACAGCGGATAATGCACGATGTGGCATTTCGGGCCGGCCCAGCATGTCGCCGCGTTCCACCTTAAATCCTCCGGCATATGTTCGGTTGGAATGACCGAACGGTAGGTGCTGTGGCCGGTTACCAGCGGTGGGCCATCGCCGACGACCTGTTGGCGCACTTTCGACCACAACCCGTCCGCACCGACCAGCAAACCGCCGGTGACCGTTTCCCCGCCGGCCAGGCGCACCGTTACGCTGCTGCCATCTTGCTCGTAGCCCTCGACCGCGCACCCGGTGCGGATGGTGATATGCGGGTTCTCCTGGCAGGCACGCTGGAAAACGCCGTGCATGTCGCCCCGATGCACGACGGCGTAGGGGTTGCCGAATCGAGCGCGGAACGACTCGCCCAGGTCGATCGCGCAAATCTGCTCGGCCGTCATCGCATCCATCAGCCGCAGCGTGTCCACATAAACCGCCATGCCTCTGGCCGCATCGCCGATGCCCAGCCAGTCGAACGCGTGGAACGCGTTAGGACCGAGCTGGATGCCGGCGCCGATTTCGCCCAGCGCCAGGGCGCGTTCCAGCACCAAGACGTCGAACCCGTAACGGGCGAGGCCGAGAGCGGTTGCAAGGCCGCCGATACCGGCGCCGGCGATAAGGATGGGGTTTGCCTTGGTCATGCTTATCCTCCTGTTAGGGCCCGCGTGTTTGTCCGCGTCCCGGGTTTTGTTGCGATATGGTTGGATTGGCGCCGGGGAAGGAAGCCGCTGTTCAGCCGGGTTCCGCGGTGCGCAACGGCGCCGCTGTCGTATCTTTGTGGACGGATGCGATTTGCGCCAGCAGCCGAACCACGGTCGCTCGGTCGGCCGGTGCCAGGGGGTCCAGCAGGCGCCGCTGTACCCGGTCCACCGCTTGCGTCGCCTGGTATGAGTTCACCACCCAAACAGCAATCCCTATCGATCAACCGGGACGTAAACCAGGCTGACGCCTTCGACTTCGCCGAACCGGGGCAGGCGTGGAGCAGCGCCTGCCTCTCGCACCTTCAGCAGCAGTTCGACCTGGTTGTTAACAATGGCAGAGCGGGGAAGCGGGATGGTATAGCGGGCGCCCATTCCCGCCCGAACGCCGAACGGCGAGACAGAGCCGAACAGCACGCCCTCGCGAGAACCGACCTCGATTTCCGCGCCGCGTGGTAGCGACCCTGTGCTAACCTCCACCCAAACGGCCTCGTGGTTGGCGGCCGGACGTGGCAAAGTCAGAGTCACTGCCTCGCCCGCAAGCAGTTCAGCCGCGCGGGGCGTGCCCAGGGCGAACAGGCAGGTAAGGCCCCCCCATAGGCATCGCGCCCGCCAGTTAGACCGAGATCGTTTGTGGTTGCATCCTCTCCGGCGCCCGATCATGAACCAACTCTATGTTTGATCGCGTAATTCACGTTTGCGGTACAAACAACCGCAAACGATCACGCTCTATGCATCCCGGATACGCTACAATGCTTCGATCTCGACCGACAGTAACTCCGCCGTGGCACCTGGACCTCCCATTTGCAGCGCCATCGGTCCGGAGCCTTGCATCGCCGGAACGACACTCAGGTGCAGGCCGGTTTTGCCGCCCAGAAGCTTACGGCTGTTCAAGGCGGCAACCGCCGCGGACAACGGCACCGTGAAGGTCACCGGACCATTGACCACATGATGTCCGAACATCGACAGCGACCCAACCAACTCTTGGGCGGACCCGCCGGCGGTGCCGCCTGCCGCGGCGACCATGACGCTGAAGTCGCCATGATGCGCCAATGGCGGGATATCGACTGTCATCTTCGCGACCAGCCGCTGTGCCGCGTTCGTATTGCTTTGCGCGCTCAAGATCGTTGCCGGAAGCGTCACGGTTGCACCGGCGGGCGAGGTCCTGGTCGCGGCAAATTTTTTCGACACCGGAGTGGTGGCTTTCGCCGTCAACAAAGGTGCCGCAACCGGCACAACCTGTTCGCCCGAACCTGGCTGATAATCGTACGCGAAATCGCCAATCGCCTCGTAGGCACCTGCGGTATTCTTAACCACCGGCTTCTGGTCCGGCCCTGTAAAAAACAGGAACGGCTCGCTCTTCCATTTTGCGTAATCGTTCGGATGGTCCACATCGCCAACCGGCCGGGTCGGATGGGATTTGGCCGTCTGCTTACGGGTCCAGACATCCCAGATTCGGTCGATATTGGCATGGTGGAGGAAGAACAGCGGATCGACCGGCGAAAGGTTCGACTGCATGAACCCGCCGACGTTACCCTGGTCGGTTATTCCGCCGACATTGTTGTGGACTTTGTTATGGGGGAAACCCTCCATGACGCCGAACCCGGTCAACCCGCTGTGGCCCATGGTCCTTGCACTGCCGAACGAAATAAAATCGCGCGGTGCGAGCGCATCCAGCAATGTCGATAGCGAAACGGCCGCCGTCGTCTTCGCGTCGAGATTCGGTCGTTCTTTCGTGATGCCCCGAGCATGCGCACGATCGAAGAACATCGGGCCACCTTTCGGGCCGATGTCGAACAGCAAATCATCTGGAAACCGCAAACCGCGAACCAGCAACTGCTGGATCTGGTCCGGCGAGAAATTATCCCACAGCGTTTGCAGGACGGGCTTGAACTGGGCCGTGAATTCTTCCAGCGAGCCTATGAAGGCATCGTTAGTGGGGGACAGCACGTCCTCGAACATCTCCGCCGGTATGCCTGGGTTGGCGGTCCAGTCCCAGTACGGCAGCGCAAACGTCGGGTCGCCGCTCAGGTCGCGGCAAATCTCTTCGAACCAGCCGGTAAAGCCGCGGTGCCATGGCAGGAACCACCAGTTACCATGCG
The DNA here is from genome assembly GCA_043739265.1 of Rhodopila sp. Classification (GTDB taxonomy): domain Bacteria; phylum Pseudomonadota; class Alphaproteobacteria; order Acetobacterales; family Acetobacteraceae; genus Rhodopila. The sequence goes on from JAYUEJ010000511.1 coordinate 3,710, forward strand.
GGCAGTCCATCGTGTGGGTCAGCGCTATGCGATACCAGTTGCGCGGGTCGGTCGGTGGCAGTTTCAACATCGCCCGGATCGCGGTTTTGTAGCTTTCACGCACTTTCCGGGAGGAACCAGGGCCGGTAATGTTGGTACGGCGGAATTTGGCGGCCCCCTGTGCAACCGCCTCACCGCCGGGAAGAGCCATAGCCACGGACGCCGATGCGGCGGCTCCCACGAAGGCGCGGCGGGACAGGTTCGAAACAGGGCGCAGTGGGTCGGTCATCGCTGTTGTTCCTCGGATTTCGTTCTCGTTACTTCGACTAGACCGCACATCGCCGCGCAACTCAAGCGGGATAAGATAGACAGTATATCAACCACCAGTCGGCGAACTCGGAAACAAGACAGCCTCCGGGAAGTGATCGTTGCGTATGGCCGTTGGCTTGCTGGGTCGGACGGGCTCGCCTTGACCAAACGCCGCCATGCCTTAGAAGCCCAACCCGCAAGGAGAGCCAGTCTTGACCATCGCCCCAGGGACCAACAGCCTACGCACCAACAGCCTACGCACCAATACGCTGAGGGATGGCCCTAACGACCGCGGCCGCTTCGGCGACTACGGCGGCCGCTTCGTCGCGGAAACGCTCATGCCACTCGTCCTGGAAGTCGAGCGCGCCTACAACGCCGCCAAAGCCGACCCGGCCTTCGACGCCGACCTGAAGCACCACCTGACGCACTACGTCGGCCGCCCCAGCCCGCTGTGGTTCGCGGAACGCCTGACGAAGCACCTCGGCGGCGCAAAAGTTTATTTCAAGCGCGATGAGTTGAACCACACCGGCTCCCACAAAGCCAACAACTGCATGGGCCAGATCCTGCTGGCCAGGCGCATGGGCAAAACCCGCATCATCGCGGAAACCGGCGCTGGTCAGCACGGCGTCGCCACC
>JAYUEJ010000512.1:0-13828 GCA_043739265.1 Rhodopila sp.
GGCCCACCGCTGGAATTCGGCCTCTCCGCCTTCGTCATCGCCCGCGAAACCGAGGCCGAGGCGCACGCCGCTTTGCTGCGCCTGTCGGAACTCGCGAAACTGGATGCGCCAATCCGAGCGGTGCAGCGGGCGAATACCGATCCTTACTCGGTGATGGCGCAGACGATGTCGAAAACCCCGCGAGTCGGCAGCAACGGCGGCACGGCAGCCGATCTGGTGGGCAGCTACGATCAGGTCGCGGAACGTATCCGCGCGTTCGGGGACGCCGGGATCGAGTTGTTCATGCTCCAGTTCCAGCCGTTCGAGGCCGAGATGCGCCGGTTTGCCCAGCATGTCATGCCGCGCGTCGGGCGTGGGCCAATTTGAATGTCGGGTGACCGCTTTGGGAATCTCGCCTGCGAAAAGCAGCGCTTCGTTCATCACCAAATCGCCGGGCGATTTAACCAGGATGGGCGGAGTTCTAAGGGACAGCTACCTTCGGGTCGATGCCGTTTCTCTATCGTCATGACCGCCTTAATCCGCCCTTCCGTTACTTTCGCGACCGTTCGCAGGCAATTCCCGACCGGCCAAACGCGATAGGGTCATCGCTGCGCGCACACCCTCGCGCAGACCCGCTTTACCCGATCCTCTGGACCCCCGGCCTGTGGACCCAAGGTTCCAGGGTTGCGCGCTCAACCCCGTCTCAAAAGCCGCGTTGTGAGAATCTATCTCATTTTCTGAGGCATTCTCCACAATCCTTTGGTCCACACACGCCGCCAGCGCCGCGACCGGCGCCGCCGCCTGTAGCGGTCCGGCGTTCGGAACCCCCACAATCAGCATAGACCGCTCGGCCACATGCGGAGCCCGGGCGTCCGCGTTCGCCGCGCCGTCGATCGCCTCCCGCTTCTGGCGCAACGCCTTCACCCGCATCAGGCGTCCATGCACGGAAAGCGACGTTCGCACCATCGATCCGTACTGCACGTTCAGCACTGGGCGTTCAGCACTGGGCGTTCAGCACGGGGCGTTCAGCCGCATCACCAGGCCGATGTTGCCCTCGTGTTGACGGAGCAGCCGCAACATCTCCTCGGCCTCAATCGCGTTGACCGGCAAGCAGCGCCGCCACCTTGGCGATGGCCGCACGGTTTCTGGCGCACAGCGCCGCGGGCGTGTCATCAAGCGGCGGCGGCAACAGGCAGGTGAGGGTGTAAACAAGCTGGTAACAAAAGAGGGTGGAAAGACCGACGGCCGGCTGCGGGGAGGATGAGGTCTCCACGCCAGGAAAATATATATTAAAATAGGAAATATGTCAAGAAATGTTGCTGCAGTTCCGGTCCGGGTGATCGGGTGAACGATCAAAGTGCGCGACCGCTGATGCCTTCACGTTTGGTGCGTTGAATAACATCATGTCCGAGAAGGGTCAGGGCGTTGCCGTCCAAGATTTTGACGACGTCCTCCTCATTGAGCCCCGAATTGCGCGCGTACAAGAGATCGCCGGATTGATAAGGGAAGTCGGTGCCAGGAACCAATCGGTCTGCGCCCAAGGAATCGACCGCCGCCCGGAGGGCTGGTGCGTGCCCGTGTGAGACGATGTCGTACCACATGCGCCGCGCGGCCAGACTCGGTAATTCGGGCGTCTGGGGCGCTTCCCAAACGTGTTGGCTATCAAGCCGTTGCAGCACCATTGGGAGTGCGCCGCCCAGATGCGAGATAAGGATCTTCAACCGAGGGTAACGCTTGGGAATGCCGTGGGTGATCAAGTGGAGGATTGCAATGGTTTCGTCGATGGGTGCGCCGATCATCCACGTCATGTCGTAATTCGAGATCAGATGCGAGTGCGCGCCGCAGCCTTCAGGGTGAACGAATAAGACGCTGCCTCGGCGGTTTAGCTCCTCATAGATCGGATCGAACGCAGAGTCGGCAATAGAACGCCCCAGGATCGAGCTTGTGATTGTTACACCCAACATGCCGAGCCCTAACGCCCGATCGAGTTCCTGAAGTGCAGCGTCTACATGCGGTAACGGTAGCGCGGCAAAGGCGACAAAGCGCGTGGGCCAGCGACGGACCGCGTCGGCGTAGAGGTCGTTAGCCATTCGACCGGCAGTCACCGCCTGAGTCCTAATCTTGGAAATGCGGAACCTGTGGCGCAACAGACAATACCTGTACGTCAATTCCGGCGGCATCCATCAGCGCAAAGCGTTTTTCAATCTCGGATTCGCTCATGCCCGCGCCCAACCCGCGCTGGGTCTTCGTGTCCATTTTCCCGTAGCTGGCGACCAGATCAAGATACTCGTCGGTTCAAAGGTGTGCGTGAACGTCAATTTTCATGACTACTCAGCCTTTTTGTCGCATGATCCAGAATTTCTTTTTTGGTTCAAAAACGACACTACTGATACACCCAATCACAGTCGAAGCGCAAGCCGCGAGCGTACCCACAATCATGGCCGGATTGTGGGTAGTGAAAAGGATCTGCTTATCATAATCCTTGGCCAGCTTCGCCAGGCGCCGCTTGAGCGCCTCGCGTATCGATGCCGAACGGATCGGGGTCGCGGGACACTCGCAAGGGGGATTTACAGCGCTCTGGATCGGCGGCGCGCGGGTCAATCCGGAACGTTTTCTCGCCTTTCAGCGCCGCTTCATCGACAATCCGCTGATCCCCCAGGCTATCCGTCGCGCGTTGCCGCTCGATGCGATGCCGGCCCTCAATATTACCGACGAACGGATCAAGGCGGCGTTCGCCATGGCGCCAGGGATCGTGCAGGTGTTCGGCATGGACGCCGATGGGCTGCGCCAGATGAAAATTCCGGCCTTCCTAACCGTGGGTGCCGCGGATACGCAGACGCCCGCCGCCGGCAACGCGGTATTCGCGTCCCGCCATATCGCGGGTTCGCAGCTCTGGGTGATTCCAGGCGCCGTCGGCCATGAGATTTTTACCAATGAGTGCAACGCAGAGGGCAGCGCCGAGTTTCCCGAAAGCTGCATCGACCGTCCGGGCGTCGATCGCCACGCCCTGCATGGACAGATCGCGTCGGCCGCCCTTGAATTCTTTTCGAAAGCCCTACATCTGCGGTAAAAGCCTTCCCGCACTCATCGTCCGTGTATCGCAAGAACGATGTTGCATTAACGGCATCAAAGCCGGGTTCTTCGCTCAAGCAAGCACTTGCATGACAGGTCGCGGCCTAACGCTCGGTCCGAGCCAGGGTCCCCAGTCCCACGCCGTCGAGTGCTTCAATCGTGATGGCGACTGCGCTGCCCCCCGGTCCGATCCGGAACGCGACCGCGCTGCGTTGTTCGGGTAACTCGGGAGACAGAACCATTGTGAACAGGTCACGGTCGAAATGCATTAGCGGCCGTTCGGTCACGCCGCCCGGACCCATCTTGAGCCGCAGGGTCCCGTCCGAGCCGACGACGCGCACTGCGCCCAAATAATCGCTGGCATACATCCCGGTGTAGGCCGACATCGGCAGCGCAGCCGTGGGCGACGCCGGCAGCGTGCCGTAAATGGCCTTGGACGCATCGGTTGCGGGCTGGAACATCGACGCATACAGAGTGGTCCACAGCGCGATCCGCTCGGTCGCGGCCGGCTGCTCCCCGTGCACATGAGCGACGAAGATTTCCGCCAGCGCGTCCGCCACCCCTGACGGAAACGCATTGGCCAGAACGACGATGCCGAGCTGCAAGGCGGGGACCAAGGTCACCGCCGTCTGCGCGCCCTGGCTGAACGCGCCCGAATGGCTCCACACCACGCCGTGCGGTCCGTAGTGGATGTTCCAGCCCAGCCCGTAGAAACTCGGCAGGCCCGTCGCCGGATTCACGCCGCGCGCCATGACGGGATTGTGGCTACGGGCCAACGCCGCCGCATCAACGATGCGCGTCTCGCTCAACAACCCGCCCGCAAGCTGCAGCCGCATCCATTGTGCCATATCCCTGGCCGACGAACTGACGCCGCCCGCGGGCGACTGGGGGTCAGCGTCACGGCTCTGCGTCGCCGCCCAGTGACCGCCTCCCCCGATGTGCAGGAAGGCCCTGTTGGAGCGCGCGACGAAGTCGCGGTGGCGCGCACTGGTTGAAGTCATGCCGAGTGGACCGAACAATCGCTGCTCTGCCGCGTCCTCCCACACTGTTCCGGCGGCGCGGGACGCCGCCATCGCGCCTTCGGTCAGGCCGCTGTTGCTATAGGAATAGCCGGCCCGGAAACTGCTAGACGGCGGCACGAACCGGAGGCGGCGCAGGATTTCGGCGCGGTCATACCCGATCTCTTCCAGATCGTCGCCGGCGCTGCCGGGCAAGCCGCTCCGATGCGCAAACAGGTCGGCGACCGTGACCTCCGCGGTTGCGTACGGATCGTGTAGCTGAAACCCCGGGTCGATGTCGGCGATGCGGCTGTCCCACGATAATTTCCCCGCGCCCACGAGTGCCGCCACCACGGTCGAGGCAATAGGCTTGGAGCAGGAGGCAATCTGAAACACCGTATCGGCATCGACGCCCGCCGGCATTCCAGCCTCGCGTACACCGAAACCGTTCAGATAGATCGCCTTGTCACGATAGACGACGGCGATGGACAGCCCGGGCACGTCGGAGTCCTCGACCGCCTTGCCCGCCAATCGCTCAAGCTCGGGCAATGCGGCCATGACCGAGTCCCGCAGACCACCGTTATCAGCATACGCCGACCGCACGTAGGCGGACAATGGCAGCGCCATGCATCCGAGCATAATGGATCGACGCGTCGGCTTTATCATAATGCAAACAATGCGCGCGAGAACGGCAAATTGTAATACCCATCATTTGGCTCCAAAATCCTCAACAGCAACTACCAAGGGCCGCCATGACGCATTTCGGCATCGACGCCTGGACAGTCGGCGATGTGGTCCTTGCAACGGCCGCCACCGACGCGGTCTATGTGTTGTTCACCTCCGCCGTCGTCGCAGGCAGGCGGGTGTCTGCGGCAAACTGGAGCAGCGTGTGGTATCTGCTCTCGTCCTACGCCGTCATCAGCTACACCGACAACTGGCGATATGTGGGATTCGCGGCTGTCGGCTCATGGATCGGCGCCTTTGCGTCCATCACATTTCTGCGCCGGGCACCAATGCGCGCGCCTCCAACCGCACCCCAGTAAGGGGAGTTTCACGCCGCGCTGCACCCCGGCTCAGGTCCTCGCCGTAACGGCTTCGATTGCCTGCGCGGCGTTCTTGCCCGACATAAGAACGGACCCGGCAACCGGCGATCCTACCTGACCAGGGGGGATCTGTTTCTCCCCTTACCATGCCTTAGTGGAGAGAATTGACAAGCCAGAGCCGTCCGATAAACTTAAATACTCCATGCTATGAACCTAGTTTGATGCCATATAAATTCGATTGTCGATTTGGAATCATGGCGATCGTGTTGCTGTGCGGCTCCCGGCAAGCACTTGGTCAGTCAATGTCGCAACGCAATCATCTGGTCGCTCAATGTACTGTAGATCACGCGCAAGGTGCGTCACGCGAAGGAATTCAGATGAATCAGACCGCTTGCAGCGACCTCTATCGGAATCGGCGGAATGAAAAGCAACGAAGCTATAGCCTTTGTTTACTAAACCACCTTGGTGGCGCTCAAGGAAGAGGTGCCGCTAATCAGATCGCATCGGTCTGCCGAGGCGCGAATCCACTGTTTTGATGACAAGCCCGACAGCGCATTCAACTGGGCGCTGATGAATGTGGCAGCGGCCGACCAGTATGAAGGGCGCTATTCTGGAAAAGATTGAAGTCTATGATCACACCATTGTTTGAACAGCCCGTCGCCGACGGCCGAACTGGACGGTTACCCGCGTGTGTCCCGAGATCGCACCGCGCGATGGCATGGGTATCAGCCGCTCGCAACCGTCCTAAGCGTGCAACAAAAATCCGTGACCGTCGGCTCGGCACACCGTGAAATGGCGGCAATTTGCCAGCGAAGCCAAAAGGATAAGCTGGCGCCCTGCGCGAACGCGACCTCGTTCTACTTAAGGGCGATAAAAGCGAGGAGTTGACGCGTTACTGTCTCTCGAGAGCATGGGCGAAATCCGGCGCCGATCTGCGCGTGCCGGCCCCGAACCAGGAAAAAAATGGCATTGCTGATCTCGCTTAAAAATATCGGATACGAACTGACTGGGCTGGCCAGCTTGAGCAGGTGCAACAGCGGCTTCTTAGCCCATTGTAAGAAAATCGTTGCTTTTTATGGCCCTATGGCTGGACGCGCGGTCAAGCCAGTCGTGTTTGTTCAGGACAGGGGCCAATCCACGTCAGCAAGGTCTCACAGGCGGCTATTGCCGCTCGCCTCCACTGGCTCACGCTCGAATGGTTACTAAAATATACCCCTGATCTGAACGACATCGCGGTCGCTTTGCGTGACCTGAAGGTGTATCAGAACAAATCGCTATTCAGTTTCCATATCGTAACTTTATCATGTCGCCTGACACCGTGAATAAGATGGGCTAGCATGCTGAGCCACGCGACAGGACGATGCTGGGAGGGCGCAACTGGGTGCGGAGAGGTCAACGCCTTATTGGACGTATTATACTGGCGGCTATCACGCTGTGGGCCTTGCTGATGATCGTCCCCGATTTCCATCGGGTCATCCAACCGCTTGCTTCCACCGGCTTCGCCGCGGACAATAATGGGTTGATCTACGACGTAAAGGGACCATTCCTTCACGGGGAAGAATCACCCGCCTTGCAAGCGGGGTTGCGTCAAGGCGACCAGCTTGACCTGCACGAGATGAATTGCAGCGTCCCAGAAAGCCGCGGATGCATCGATCTTCTTTCGATAGTGGGCGGGCTGGGCGGAAGGCAGCTTGTCTGGCCGGGGCGCATAGTTCGATTGCAGATCATTCCGGCTGGCGGAGGACCCGCACGCGTCGTGGACGTGGCGGCGCGCATAACCCAACCAAGCTGGCTCGACCGGAGCGTCCTGCTGTTCAACGATGTCATCGCGACGCTGTTCATCCTGGCCGCCGGCTGGCTCGTGTGGACCCGGCCCAGCGGAATGACCTGGGGATTCTTCCTGTACGCCATCTGGTTCAACTCAGGTCAGAATTTTATCTTTTATGCCTTCCTCCAGGAACGCCCGCGTCTGCTGCTCGCGCAGGAGGCGGCAGGCGCGGTAATGCAAGGTCTTGGGTTCGCGGGCTTCCTGCTGTTCGTACTCCGAGTGCCGTCGGACCAGACCTTCCCAGCCTGGCGTGGCTGGCGATTCGTGCTGCCTTTGGTGGCGCTGATGTTTATCGGGCTGCAGTTGCTGAGCTACGCAAGCGCTTTTGGCCAGCCCAGCGAGACCGCCTCACGGACGACGTTCCTTGCCGGCTTCGCGGTCGATGCCGCGGCGATCCCGATCCTGTTGCACCGCCGGCGGGGCCAGCCGCCGCAGGAGTATCAGCGATTACGCTGGGTAATCTGGGGTTGCGGGATCGGCCTGCCCGCCTACATCGTCGCGGCCATCCTGCAATCCACCACACTCTGGCGTCTCATCCCTGGCGTAACCGCGATTCCACCCGATCTGATCGCCGCGCTCTATGGCCTGCACGGCCTGTTCGGCTGGTTCGTATTCGAGGCGTTACGCCGGCCCCATGTCGTCAGCGTGTCGATCCCGCTTCGACGAATCACCGTGTTCGGCTTGATGCTGAGCGCCCCTGCACTCTTCCTTCACCAGCAGATCGAGCATTTGGACGAGTGGTTGAACCTGCCGGCTTGGGGTTTCGTGGTTCTCGGCTCGATGCTGCTGTTCCTGATCGGACGTGTTCACGAATTCGGCGTGGAACTCGCCGACCGGGTGTTCCATCGGGCGTTTCGGCGGGAATTGGCGGAGCTCCGCACAGTCTCCCGGGCGGTCCTGCAGGCGGCCAGCATCGATGCCGTGGATACGATTCTGACCGAGGCTCCTGTGCGCATACTGGAACTCGCCTCGGCGGCGGTGTTTCGATACGACGGAACAGTGCTTCGGCGTCACGCCGACGCTCTCGGATGGGTGGACGGAACGGCCGATCATCTGGATCCGAACGACCCGTCGATCTCTCCGGGCCAAGACGGGCAACCCTTCCCCATCGATCCGCTTGACGCCCGTCGGCTCGGTTTGCCGGCGGGGCTTGCCTCGCCAACGATAGCTGTGCCGATCTGCGATCGCCTCACCCACCATGCCCTTGCCCTCTATGGCCCGCACGCGACCGGCGCCGACCTGTCGCACGACGAGCAGTCGATGCTTGCCCGGCTCGCGGAAGCGGCCGCCCTGGCCTACCGCCATGTCGAGGCGGATGGGCTACGGCGTCAAATCACCACCCTTCGGATGCAGCCGATGGAGCTGTCGGTCGACAAGCCATGAACGATCTTGCAGGACGGCGCAGTGATTCGCCGCGGCGGGAGAAGCGGGTCCGGCGACCCCATCGCGCGGCCACAACCGTCAAACCACCTCAACCCGCGCCCGATGGCCGGACGCCCCGGCAAGGCGCCGATCGCGTGTCAACAGAGTCGCGTCCAGCGCTTCGGCCAACGCCACGTAAACAGCGTCGTATGCCGTCAGATTATGCCGCAAATCCCACACCCGAGGCAGAAGGAAGTCGTGCGCGTAACGCCGCAACGGAAAATCAGCCAGATCGTCCATGGCCGCGCGGCCCCGCGCGCCATCGATCTCCCCGCCTGCCGCGTAACGCCGCAAAACCTGGGCAGTTTCGATATCGATCAGATGCGGTGCGTGAAGCGTCTCGCCAGAGGCGAATAAACGCGCCTCCACCAACGCTGCCCCGCTGGTACGCAACAACACCTCGATCAAGGCCGAGGCATCCACGACGATCACAACCGGTCTCGCTCCGCACGCACCACCTCGGCCGGCGGCACAGCAGGATCGACCGAGGATCGCTGTCCCAGGCGGGCGCGCAATTCCGCAACCGTGGGCTGACTGGCCATCCGGCGCATTGCGTCAAGGAGGTAGCCAGACAGCGACAGGCCCGCCAGCGCCGCACGGGATTTAAGCAGGCGATGAAGCGTCTCCGGCACATCGCGAATTTGGATCATCGTGGACATGGGAAAATGATGGGTGCATGTGCCGCACATGTCAAGCCCATGTCCGGCCACGCATCGGCAGCCAACCCAGCCCCCCCTCGCGCACCGCCGCTTTGAAACCCACCGCCAACCCGGTAACCTACCGGCAACAGCATCGGAACCATCCCCATGACCGAACGGCGACAACTCCGCCTGGGTGCCTTCATGCGCCCCGTCAGTATCCACACCGCGTGGTGGCGCTACCCCGGCGCCTACCCGGACGCCAACTTCAATTTTCGCCATATCGCCCGCTTCGCCCAGACCCTGGAGCGCGGCAAGTTCGACGCATTCTTCATGGCCGATCATCTCGCCCTGCTGAACATGCCGATGAGTGCCCTGAAGCGCAGCGCCACAACCACGTCCTTCGACCCCATGACCCTTCTCCCCGCCCTCGCCGTCGTCACCGAACGGCTCGGTTTGATCGCCACCGCCTCCACCACATTCAACGACCCGTACCACATCGCCCGCAAATTCGCCTCGTTGGACCACATCAGCAACGGCCGCGCCGGCTGGAACCTGGTGACCACGTCAAACCCCGAAGCCGCCCTGAATTTCGGCCTGGAGGAACACGTCGAACACGCCACCCGCTACCTGAAAGCCCGCGAATTCTATGACGTGGTCACCGGCCTATGGGACAGTTGGGCCGACGACGCCTTCATCCGCGACGTGGACAGCGGTATCTATTTCGACCCCGAACGCATGCACGTTCTGAACCACAAAGGCCCCCACTTCTCTGTCCGAGGCCCATTGAACATCGCCCGCCCCATCCAGGGCTGGCCGGTTATCGTCCAGGCCGGCGCATCGGACGCCGGCCGCCAGATCGCCGCCGAAACCGCCGAGATGGTGTTCGCAGCCGGCGGCCCGATGGCCGACGCCCAACGCTTCTACGCCGACGTCAAAGCCCGCATGGAAGCCGTCGGCCGCAACCGCGACCACCTGAAAATTCTTCCCGGCGCGTTGGTGGTGGTGGGTGAAACCGAAGCAGAAGCCAAACAAAAACGCGACCTTCTCGACAGCCTCGTGCATCCAGACAGCGGCATGGGCTCGCTATCGATCGCGCTGGGCTGCGACGCCTCTCAATTCGATCTGGACGCACCACTGCCGGAAATCCCCGAAACCAACCAAAGCAAAAGCGGCCGCCAGCGCGTGATCGACCGTGCCAAACGTGACAACCTGACCGTTCGCCAGCTCGCCCAGATCGCCGGCGGCTACGGTGGATTGTCGTTCACCGGCACCCCGAAAACCATCGCCGACCAGATGGAGGAATGGCTGTTCACCGACGCCTGCGACGGCTTCAACATCATGTTCCCCTACGTTCCGGGAGGCCTCGACGACTTCGTCGATAGCGTCGTCCCCGAACTGCAACGCCGCGGCTTGTTCCGGACAGAATACGAAGGCCAGACGCTGCGCGAAAACCTCGGATTGCCAAGACCAGCCAACCAGTTCCTTCCTGCCCCTTAGAAATCACGTCCAGGACCAACAACCCATGACCGACCTACCGGCCAGAATCGCCTTCCACCGGAACGCCGCCTGATGTCCGCGACGCCACTCGCCGGCCTGCGCGTGCTGGAGTTCAGCCACACCGTCATGGGTCCGACCGCCGGCCTGATTTTCGCCGAACTCGGCGCCGACGTCATCAAGGTAGAACCCGCGCCAAAGGGCGATCACACCCGCGGCCTGGGCGGTTTCGCCGCCGGCTTCTTCGCCGCCTTCAGCCGCAACAAGCGCAGCCTGTCCGTGGATCTGAAAAAACCCGAAGGCCAGGCGATCATCCACCGCCTCATCCCAACCGTCGATCTGGTGCTGGAAAATTACGGCCCCGGCACGATGGAACGCCTCGGCTGCGGCTACGAACACCTCGCCCCGTTGAACCCCGGGCTGATCTTTCTTGCGTTGAAAGGCTACCTCGCCGGCCCCTACGAACACCGCCCGGCCCTGGATGAGGTCGTCCAATTCCAGACCGGCCTCGCCTTCATGACCGGCCCGGTCGGCCAGCCATTGCGGGCCGGCGCCTCGGTCATCGACATACTCGGCGCGGTCTTCGGCGTCGTCGCTGCCCAGGCCGCATTGCGCGAACGCGAACAAACCGGCAAAGGCCAGCGCGTCAGCAGCGCCCTGTTCGAAAGCGCCGCCTTCCTCATGAGCACCCACATGGCCGGCATGGCCGCCACCGGCCTCGATGCCCGCCCGATGCCAGCCCGTCGCGGCGCCTGGGCGATCTACGAGGTCTTCAAAACCGTGGATAACGGCCAGTTGTTCATCGGCGTGACCTCCGACCAGCAATGGAATCGCTTCGTCGAGGAATTCTCCCTCCAGGCATTGGCCGCCGACCCTCGCCTCGCCACAAACTTCACACGGCTTCAGGAACGCGTCTGGCTGATCCCCGCGTTGCAGGACGTGTTGGCGAAAATCCCCCAGCCGGACGCCGAAGCCCGCTGTGAGCGCGCCAACGTCTCCTGGGCCAGGGTCGGCCAGCCCGGCGATCTGTTCACCGACCCGCATCTGCTGGCGACCGGCGGCCTGCTGGACGTGTTCATCTCCCGCATCGGCGGCACCGAAGGCAAGAAAGTCGGCCTGCCCGCCCTGCCGATCGAGTTCGGCACCAACCGCGACCGCCCCGGCATCAGGCGGCAATCGCCACGTATGGGCGAGCACTCGCGGGAGGTCCTGGCCGAAGCGGGGTACTCGCCAACCGAAATCGCGGCGTTGGTCGGCAGCGGTGCGGTCGTCGCCTTGGCCGATTGACGCTTGAAAACGAGCAACGAAATAACCGGCTGAAGTGTGGCGCGTTCAACCAAACCCGTCATGGGGGCCGAGGGCCCACAGTCACTAAAATAGCGTCTTGGCGCCGCCGTTTGTCCTCGTGTCATGGCCGGGCTTGGTCCTGCCACCCACGACTTTTGCTGGTTCGACACCCCAAAACCCGGGGTCGCAAGACATCCCAACGATAAGCCCCGTTCCGACTCGACGCAAAACAAGCTATGATAAGCGTCCGGCGGCGATCGAATACCGGCGCCAGCCGTTCATGATACCGGGGGCTCCCATCACCAAACCACTTGTCCTGGCTGTGGCAAACCAGAAAGGCGGCGTCGGTAAGACGACGACGGCGGTCAATCTCGCCGCTGCCCTGGCCATTGCCGGCTTTCCCGTCCTGCTGATCGATATGGACCCGCAAGGCAACGCCTCGACCGGCCTGGGTGTTACGCGCTCGGAACGCCATGGCGGAACCTATAACCTTCTGATGGATGGCGACCTGGGTGACCAGGCGATCCGCTCGACGCCGGTGCCGAATCTCTCGCTGCTTGCGTCCGATAGCGACCTGGCAGGGGCCGAGATCGAACTAGTTCCAGTGTCGAAACGTGAATTCCGGCTGAAAAACGCCCTGACCGACCTGCCGGAATTTGCCGCTTTCCAGGTCATCCTGCTCGACTGCCCCCCGGGTTTGGGCCTGCTGACCCTGAACGCGCTTGTCGCATCGGCGGGCGTCATCGTGCCGCTGCAATGCGAATTTTACGCGCTGGAAGGCATCAGCAGCCTGATGCACACGATCGAGGCCGTCCGCCGCCGCTTCAACGCGCGTCTCAGGCTGGCCGGTATCCTGTTGACGATGTTCGATCGCCGTAACAGCCTGTCAGGCCTCGTGGAAAAAGACGCAAGAGACCATTTCGGCGACTGGGTCTTCGACACCACGATCCCGCGCAATATCCGCGTTTCGGAGGCCCCGAGCCATGGTCTGCCGGTGCTGTTGTATGATCCGAAATCACCCGGCGCACAGTCCTACACGGCGCTTGGGGCAGAGATCGTGCAGAAAGAAAAAATCCTCAGGGCGGAACGGGTGAACACCGATGGCTAGCAAGAATACACCGCCAAGGCTTGGTCGCGGCCTGGCTGCGCTGCTGGGCGATGTCGCGATGCGTCCAGATGCCGAAAGAGGCGCCTCGATCGGCACCACCCCGATGGACCAGATCGACGCCAATCCGTTCCAGCCCCGGACAGATTTCAATCCGGGAGAACTGGAAAGTCTTGCCGACTCGATCAGGGTCCAGGGCGTGTTGCAGCCAATCATGATCAGATCGCATCCAACGGCGCCGGACCGGTATCAGATCGTCGCCGGCGAACGCCGGTTCCGCGCCGCGATGCAGGCTGGATTGAACGATATCCCGACGATCCTGCGCGAAATGGATGACAGCGATGCCGCGGTCGTCGCGCTGGTCGAAAATCTGCAACGCCAGGATCTCAACGCGATCGAGGAAGCAGAAGGCTACCAACGGCTCTTGCTGGATTTTGGCCTGACCCACGAATCGCTCGGTTATGCGGTCAGCAAATCACGCAGCCATATCGGCAACACCATCCGATTGTTGCGCCTGCCGGAACAAGTCTTGCGCGACGTCCGATCCGGCGCCTTATCGTCGGGCCATGCGCGGGCGCTGATCAATGCGCCGAACCCGGAATCTTTGGCCGAGCAAATTCAGAAGCGCGGGATGTCGGTTCGCCAGACCGAGGTCCTTGTTACCAAATCCGTCGCGGCTCGGGGCGAGCCGCGGCAACGAACCGCTAAAAAGCCGGATGTCGCGGCTCTGGAGCAGCGGGTCAGTGAATCGATCGGCTGTCGCGTCACCATAACCACCGCGCGCCGGGGCGGCGGCGAAATCACCATCCAGTTTCGCGATCTTTACCAACTCGAAGAGTTGATAGAGCGCCTAACGGGAGAGCGCGAGAAGATCGAACCGACCGAACCGGGTTAAAGTAGTTTGCCGTGTAGGAATCCAAGCGCCGGCAACGGTCGCCAAGATCGCGGCAAGTCGGCAC
>JAYUEJ010000513.1:0-4607 GCA_043739265.1 Rhodopila sp.
ATTGCCGTCGGGGCCGAGGATGCCCTCAAGGCCGATCTTGCGCGCGGTGCCGAGGGCGGCGGCGACATGGCCGTGCGGCAGGCTGCGGATGACGGTGAATGCGCCGCGCCCGGCGGAGATGACGGTGCCGCCCTTGAGCACGCCACGCAGGCCTTCGACATGGGCGGTGGGCCAGTTCCGGTTCGGGACGGCTTCGATATACATGACCAAAGAAGAGTCGATTGGGTCGCCTAGTACAAATCACAAAGACCTAATTACATGGCCACGCTTTGGATGGCTCCGACGCCTTTTTGCCAGGACTTCCGCCGGTTTGATAGTATCGGTAAGAGGGAAGCTCAGTCTAGCTTTCTCTTCGCATGCTTCTCGTAGAGAATAGACATTTGGCCACCGTTCTCTTGAATGATCCGCGCCTTGAGCAGGAGTTTCCAAGCGTTAATCATGAGGATGACAAAACTTTCCTCTCGATAAGAGGCAGAGGCGCGATTGTAGGTTTCGATGGCCGCGAGACAGGCCGCACGTGATTTCTCAACGACAGCCCAATATGCTGGACGCCTCATGAAATGCTCTCCTGACCACGCTGCCTCGATTCGTTGCTTATCGTTTATATACTTCGGAAACGCAACAAGACCCTTCGCGGGCACCAAACCCAATTTTATCTACCTGTTTCGAATTTGAAGAGGTTTCCAATTCGGCCGCCGGTTGCATCCCCGGTTTCCCATTTTTTCGCCGTATCTCCGCAACTCGATCCTTGCAGCCGTCCGAGTCTGTACGGATCAACGGATAAAGTCCGGGGATGACGGTAGGGGTTCCCGGGAAACATTGCCCCAACCCCCCACAAGTGGCACCTTCCGCCCGAACGAACCCAAACCGCGGAACGCCCCAAAGTGACCCTGATTCTGGCCAGCCGTCCTAACGTCTATTCCTCCTCACCGCTCGACCGTATCGCCACCCGGCGGGAGGAACCGGAATGGATCGCCGCGAAGTTGATCGACCCGGACACCCTGTTCGTCCCGGTCTGGCGCACCAAAAATCTGGTCCGCGTCACCGAAGAAGGCCACCCTGAGGCGGTCTATATCTCCGGCCAGATGGCCCACACCCTGCGGATGCAGACCGATGGAGCCTGGGCGTTCCTCGGCATGCTTGACGACCGCGCCGTCTTCGCGATCGACATCTCCGCCACCGAAGACCCCATGCCGCTGCTGCCGGAAACACAAGGGACCTTTGTCGATCTGCGGTCGGTCGGCTGGGGCGTGCCTCGTCCCGAAGCCTCGGTCCTGGCGCATGCCCGCGGGCTGATGCACTGGCGCCAGCGCCACAAGTTCTGCAGCACCTGCGGCAACCCGTGCGAGGTGAAAAGTTCCGGCCACATGATGCTATGCACGGTGTGCAAGACACAGCATTTCCCGCGCACCGACCCTGCCGTCATCATGCTGGTCCATCGTGGCGACCGAGCGCTGCTGGGCCATTCCACCCGCTTCCCGAAGGCCACGATGTATTCCACGCTGGCGGGCTTCGTCGAACCCGGCGAAACGTTGGAGGAAGCGGTTCGCCGCGAAGTGCTGGAGGAATCCGGTATCCTGGTCGGCGACGTTCATTACCACTCCAGCCAACCCTGGCCGTTTCCGGGCAACATCATGTTGGGATTCTATGCCGAGGGGCTGTCCGAGGAGATCACCATCGACACCGAGGAACTGAAGGATGCGCGCTGGTTCAGCCGCGACCAGATGCGCAACAGCAAAGACCACGGCTTCGATCTGCCCCGTGCCGACAGTATCGCCCGCCGCCTGATCGAGGACTGGCTGGCGCACGGCTGATGCCAACCCTGGCGACGATCGGCTATGAGGGCACCACCATCGACACCGTGCTGACCACGCTGAAGGACGCCCGGGTCGGGCTGCTGATCGACATCCGGGCGGTGGCTCGGTCGCGAAAGCCGGGTTTTTCGAAACGGCAACTGGCGGCGGCACTGGATGAGGTGGGGATCGGTTACGTCCACCTGCAAGGACTCGGCACGCCCAAACCTGGACGGGATGCCGTGCGGGCCGGCCACCCGGAGCGGATGGAGGTGATTTTCCGCGACCACATGACGTCCGACCGGGCTCAGGGCGAACTGGCGCAGGCGACACAACTGGTCCGCGAACGGCCGGCTTGCCTGCTGTGCTTCGAGCGTGACCACACGACGTGCCACCGCCGGCTCGTTGCGGAGATGATCGTGGCGGAAACGGGACAACCGGTGGTGCATCTGGCTGTGCCGATTTAGTTTGGTCGAAGTCTGTTATACCGGCTGGCGTTCAAGTTGACGCACCTGATTTTCTGTTTCGTCTGGTCCGGGCCAGGACGACAGTGCCTGTAACAAGATCAACGCTCGTTGGCATTGCGGCTTGATATTGACGCCCGTCACCAACTGGTCTGTTCGCGTTCGCCGAGAATCGGCAGGCGGGTTGGCGATCCGCCTATCACTAAAGACAGGCTGGCGTTTTCATAAGTCCCTTGGCCAGGCAATCGTTGGCTCGATGCGCGCCGATGGTCTGGCGGATCGCGGTCGCATCAGCCATGACGGCACGCGCACGATACGAAGCAGCCCGGCGGCGCTGGAGATATTGAGTGCCGAACGGCGGGCTTCCATGAGCAGGTGGCGGAGCAGCAACGGGTCGGTCGTTCCGGCGGTTTCCTGGATGAACGAAAGCCGGTGCAGGGAATAGAGACCAACCACCGATGCAAGCCCGAACAAGAACGTCCAGGCATGGAAGTCGAGCACCTGCAGGGTCACCGCATCGGCGCTACCCTTCCAGGTGAAGCCGAAACTGAGGTCTCGGGCGCTGAAGAAATCGGCACACAGACCACCGATGATCGGTGCGACTGCGGCGCAGGTCGCACTGACGACACTGTTGGCCGCCAGAAACGATGTCGCCTGCCCGGCCGGCGACAGTTTCATGGCGATGTTGCCGGACGCCAGTGCGACTCCGGCCGTGGCGATGCCCATCAAAACGTGGATTCCCAACAACAGGAAGAATACCGCCGGCTGCACCCAGGCGAGACCGGTGAAGGTCCAGGCCAGGGTGCACAGCAAGAACAGCGGCGCGGCAATCCCCAGCACCGCCTTGTTGCTGAACCGATCTATCAGCGTGCCCCACAGTCCGAGTGCCGCGAGATTGCTGAGTTGGCTTGCCGTCGTCAGGACGATGACCGTCGTCATCGAGTAGCCGATGGTCTTCAGCATATAGACCACGAAAAATGGCGCGGCGAGATTGGCGGCGAAGTTCCAGGAGGCCAGGAAGAGCATCAACCGGCGGAAATTTCTATCCCGAAACGGAAGTGCCAGCAGCGCCCGCATCGGCGTTCGCTCCACGGCGGGCGGCATGGGCTGGTCGGGGGTGATGGACAGCAGCCAGACGCCGAGGTAGCCGATCGCCGCGCTGGCGATGAACAGGCAGGAATAGACGTAGGCCGGATGTCCGGGCAGCAGCGCCTTCCAGCGGTCGATGAACAGGCCGCACACCAAAGCGAGCACGGTCGCAAGCGCCGTGGTCGCGGCGGCGCGGCGGCCGAAGAATCGACCGAATTCGGTTTCCGGCACCAGGTCGCGCATCCACGAGTTCCAGGAACAGCCGGCGATCGCCGCCATGGCCTGGTTCGCGGCGACGGCGGCGATCAGCAGGATGATTCCCGTCTGCGCGCCGAGGAAGGGCGCCATCGCGGCGACGATCAGGAACGATCGCCCGATCGCGGCGGCCCAGGCGCAGATGGCGCGGCGTGACCGTATGCGCTCCACCAGGACCACCGCCGGCAGTTGCAGGAACTGGACGGCGAACGGCACCGCCGCGAGCACCCCGATGGCGACGTTGCTGGCGCCGAGATCCACCAGGAAGCCGGCCAGGAAGACGCCGGTGGTAAGCGTGCCCATCGCCTCGCTGGCCAGCGCATCGTAGAGGACGAGGCGGAAGGTTCTGTCCGTCCCGGTTGGAGTTGTTTCGGTGGTGAGGGTTCGCCAGGGCGGTTTCATGCGATGTCAGCGTGCGGGATGATGTTGGGTTTGGCCAGTGGACTTTTACAATGCTCCAACGGGCCGGCGGTTGCGTGACGGCGCGGATACGATACGCTGGTTAGGTTCATGCGCCGATCACCAGGAGGACTGCCCGTGTCCATCGAGATCATCCCGACCGGTGCCGCGCTTGGCGCCGAGATTCGCGGTGTCGATCTGGCCCGACCGCTGGACGATGCCGTTTTCGCCGCGATCGAGCGAGCCTACGACGATCACGGCGTCATCTTTTTCCGAGACCAGGATATCACCCCACCGCAACAGGTTGCATTCACCCGCCGCTTCGGCGAGATCGAATTCAACATCTTCGGCGAACGCTGGAGCGTGCCGGGCAGCCCGGAGATTGTTCTGGTGTCCAACGTCACGCAGGACGGCCGCCCGATCGGCATCCGTCGCGCCGGCGAGAACTGGCACAGCGACATGTGCTATTCGGCTCGGCCGCCGCGCGGGACGATGCTGTATGCGCTGGAAATCCCGGACATGTATGGGTTGACCGTGGGCGATACCGAATTTGCCAGTGCGGCCGCGGCCTGGGACGCGTTGCCCTCGGCGCTGCGGCAGCGGATCG
>JAYUEJ010000514.1:0-4603 GCA_043739265.1 Rhodopila sp.
CGTAACGGATTTCCCGAACCTCCCCCGGCTCGGCGGAACAACGTGCGCAAGCTGGTCAGCGCGATAAGACCGAGCAGCAGAAACGCGAAATCGCGGAAGGCGGCGCTGGCATCCCAGGCGATCACGGCGTCGGACAAACCCTGCGCCCGCGAAACGATCCACGATAAAGATGCTAAATCGACACAAAAACATGCGGCAGTGCCGCGCGCAATGCCGATTCGATTCGTAACAACATCTAATGCCGGCTGAAACAACCGCTCGATCAGAACGTCATCAAGCGGGGCGAAGGTCTTCCGCATAACAGGGGCACTTTCACGAAAACGTGATCCCCTAGGACGATTTTTTAGCCCGGAAGTCAAGCGAATCAGACCAGGTTCATCGCGACACAAAGGGACCCTACGGCAGCGGCCGCGCCGATCGCGGCGGCGGCGTAGGTCAGCGCGCGCATGCGTGTTATAATCGAAACCGACGCCAGGACGATCGCGATTTCCAGCGCACCGACGGCGTATTCGTAAATGTGGTAGCTATGGAAAGACTCATCGCGTTCGACTTCCAGCGCCTTCGCCTTGACCGCGAGCTGTTTCATGCCCTCGCCGCCCTTGGGGTCGTCGTGCATGCGGTCGATATACTCGTTGGCGTCTTTGATCCGAGCCAGGATCGGGGCGTCCCCGGCGTTCGGCAGGCTGGCCAGCAATCCGGATTCAGACGTCCGCACCACGGCGCGCAGGTTCTTCGCCTGGTAGAACGCCCACTCGTTCGATAGCGCCACATGATGCGTCAGATAGGCGGTCTGCGCAGCCTTGCCGCCGATCTCCGCCAACGCCAGAGTCGCGGCGAGCAAAGACACCAGCAGCGCCACCCGGCGCGCCCAGGGGTCGGAATGCGAGGCATGTTCCTCGATTGCCTCGTGCGCACGTTCGGCCGATTCACTCACAGCGTCTTCTCCTTGCCTGACGGTTTGCGCCCGGGTTTGATCCCAACCGGCCAATGTTCGATTATGACCGGCCAATGTTCGATTATAACAGGAAGGAACGATCGCATGAAAGTCCTGCACGGCATACGTGTCGTCGATCTCAGCCGCGTCCTGGCCGGGCCGCATTGCGCGCAATTGCTGGCCGATTTCGGCGCCGACGTGATCAAGGTGGAAGGACCGGACGGCGATGAAAACCGCTACTGGCCGCCATGCGGCCCGGATGGCCAAAGTGCTAATTTCGCCTCGGTCAACCGCGGCAAGCGCGGTCTGGTGCTGGATCTGAAGACCCCGGCGGCGCGGGATATCCTGCTGCGCCTCGCCCGAGATGCCGACGTGCTGATCCACAGTTTCCTGCCCGACACCGCGGCCAGGCTGGGGATCAGTCTGGACCAACTGCGCGCGGATAATCCCCGGCTGGTGGTGGCGACGATCTCGGGCTACGGCGCGCTGGGGCCGTTGGCGGACAAACGCGGCTACGACCTGATGGTGCAGGCGTTCGCGGGCGCGATGTCCGCCACCGGCACGCCGGGCGGGCCGCCGATCCGCTGCGGGGTGTCGTTCGTCGATATGTCCACCGGACTCTCGCTCTATGCCGGTATCGTTACGGCGTTGTTGGCGCGCGCGACGACCGGGCAGGGGACCTGGGTGCATGGTTCGTTGCTGGAAACGGCGGTGGCGCTGCTGGGCTACCATGCCGTGGCCTGGATGCAGTCGGGCGTGCTGCCGGTGCCGCAGGGTTCGGGCAGCGGCCACCTGGTGCCGTATCAGGCGTTCCGCTGCCAGGACGGATTTATGCTGGCCGGAGCCCCGAACGATGGCGCGTGGATTCGTTTCTGTGACGCCATGGAATGGCCCGAACTGTCCGCCGATCCCCGCTTCCAGAGCAACAGTGCTCGGGTGGAACAACGCGAACGGCTGATCCCGATGCTGGAAGAACGATTTGGCCGCCGCCCCGTGACGTATTGGGTGGAACGGTTTGAAGCGCGCAGTGTCGCGTGCTCGCCCCTGCACACGGTGGATCAGGTGATGACGCATCCTCAGGTCGCCGCCAATGCGATGCGGGTGACGGCGCGGGATGCGGATGGCGTGGACCAGGATCTGGTCGGCACGCCGTTCAAACTGGCTGACGGCGGTGGCGTGGCGGCGACGGCCGCGCCCAAACTGGGGGCGGATACCGCGGCGGTGCTGGTGGATCGGCTGGGGCTGTCGGTGGCGGAGATCGATCGGCTGCGGGAAATCGGGGCGTTCGGTTGAGCGGATTATTCAGGGTTCAGGCCCAAAACAGCCGGAATCGGTTCGCGCATGCTCACGGCTACGGCTTGGAATGGCCGCCGAAATTAACTTCTTATTAACGGTTAATGTGCTATCCCTTAATAACACCAGCCGCTATTAAAGCATCCCTTAACAAGGTCCTCATGCCCACCTATCCTACCCGCCCGGGCCGCCTACGAATCCACCGCGGTCGCCGGGGAAACAGTGCGCGCCTATGTCCCGGTGCCCTTGCCGCCGGTCCCGGCCATCGACCTCAATGGTTTGCAGATCGCCCTTGAACTGGCCAACCAGACAGTCGGACGGCTCGATGGAATCGCCTCTGTCCTTCCCGATCCATCCCTGTTCCTGTATATCTATATCCGCAAGGAAGCCCTGCTGTCATCCCAGATCGAGGGCACGCAATCCTCCCTGTCCGACCTGTTGCTGTATGAAGCGGAAGAAGTCCCCGGTGTACCGATCGACGACACAAGCGAAGTCTCCAACTACGTCGCCGCGATGAACCACGGGCTGAGCCGCCTGCGCGAAGACTTTCCTTTGTCGCTTCGCCTGATACGCGAAATCCACGCAATCCTGCTTTCGAAAGGCCGCGGCGAGGACAAAGACCCGGGTGCGTTCCGCCGCAGCCAGAACTGGATCGGCGGCACGCGGCCCGGCAACGCGCTGTTCGTGCCACCGCCGCCGCATAGGGTCATGGAGTGCCTGGGCGCGCTGGAATCCTTTATTCACACCGACACACGAGACTTGCCGCTGCTGGTGAAGGCCGCCCTGGTGCATGTCCAATTCGAAACCATCCACCCATTCCTTGACGGCAACGGTCGTCTGGGCCGTCTGCTGATCACCTTCCTGCTGTACGAGCGCGGCATCCTGCGGGAGCCGTTACTGTATCTCAGCCTGTTCTTCAAGCAAAACCGGCAGACTTACTATGAACACCTGCAAGCTGTACGAGAATGCGGCGAATGGGAAGCGTGGATCGAATTCTTCCTCCGCGGCGTCACCGAAACCGCTCGGCAAGGCATCCAGACCGCCCAAAGCCTGCTGCGCCTGTTCGGCAACGATCGCGGCCGGATCGAGCAACTCGGCCGACCGACCGCCACGGCGCTGCGCCTGCACCAGTTTCTGCAGCGCCGCGGCCTGACGACCATCCCTTTTGCGTCGCGGCACCTCGGCTTGTCGCAACCAACCGTCACCAGCGCGATCGCGCATCTGCAGGCGCTCGGAATCGTTCGCGAAACGACCGGGTGACAGCGGGGCAAGGTGTTTGTGTATGGCTCCTTCCTGGATTTACTGAGCGAAGGCACCGATCCCCTGCCGCGGTGACCAACGGGCGTCGTTATCAATGATGGGTTGGTGGGGCCGCCGATCATGAAACAAAGACTTATCCCGCCCAGTGCTGACTCAATACTTTGTCGGTCAACACTTTGGGCGCTTGGAATCAAGTGCGCGCAGCGCCATCGCCACACGCCCAAATAGTCCGCGACAAGTTTGTTCGCTCGGCATCAGCGTCTCATCGTCGTGGCGCGAACGCCCGCCATCCACGCCTTTGCTTACCAGGCCAAAACCGTGGATGGCGACCTCCGTCGCCATGACGAGGCGGCGCGATGGGAGAGTTGGGGTCAACTCAGGCTGGTATAAGACAAATCGCCCGGCGGCTCCCCGGCCTCACGCGGCGCGCCGCTTCCCGGCCACGGCCAGATCGTGTGCGGTCTGCAGGTTCATCCAGAACTCCGCTGTGGTGCCGAATCGTTCTCCGAACAGGATTGCGCTGGCCGCCGTGATGGCGCGCGCGCCGTTGACGATCTCGGTGATGCGGTTTGGCGGCACATCCAAATCGCGGGCAAGCGCGCGGGCGGACAGGCCGAGCGGACCGAGGAACTCGGTGCGCAAGATATCGCCCGGGGTGATCGGCGGCATGCGCTCGCCGGTGGCGACGTCGCGAAAATCCAGGCCGGCAAGGTCGCCGCGTCCAATGCTCATGTTCCGCCCCTCCATGGGCTCCTAATGGTAGTCCGCGATCTCCACTTCGAAAACGTTTCCGTCGCGCCAGATGAAGCATATCCGGAACTGATCGTTGATCCGAATGCTATGCTGGCCGGATCGACTGCCCTTCAACGCTTCCAGGCGATTCCCGGGCGGTGACCGCAGGTCTTCCAGCTTCAACGCCGCGTCGATCATCAGCAGCTTTCCACGCGCACGGATCGCGACATCGCGCTGTAGCCGCCCGGGAAATTCGCCATGGAACACCGCAGCCGTCGTCTTGTCGCGAAAGCTCTCGATCACGAGGTGTTTCGTGCCACATAACACCGCGCCAGGCTGGCAACCGCAAACCCTTGCCCCCACCCCGCACTCCGCTACCATCCC
>JAYUEJ010000515.1:0-4594 GCA_043739265.1 Rhodopila sp.
AGGGTTGGAATATGCTCCAGACCTTGATGGCTGACCCGGCGCAATTGATCGCAGCCGTACGGCTGGCTTGACCGCCGCACACCTACCTGGGCAGTTACCGAAAAACTTCTAGGTCTCTGCTTGTGACCTTGACATCCCTGTCCTTCAACTTCGCTGTGTAAATTCGTTCAGGCATGATGCACCAAATAAGAGGGTTTGACGCTACGATATGGGGCAATGCTAGCGTGATTAAAGACGGGTACCGCCCGGCCCGCATGACGCCGATATATGGCAAGTCGAGGCTCGCGTGTTCGTGAAGGTCCGACCACAGGTTACTGTCTCGGCACACAGCCAACAAGATCATGGAACCAACAGGGATTCCGCATCGGTTTCGCTAAAAGTCTACGCGGCGCCCCCTGACCCATCAGGGACAGCCCGCGACCGCATCGCCCCCAAGATCGCCCGGGCGAGCGGCGTGTGGCACACCTCAGAAACATCCAAATCCAACCGCCGGCGCCAGTTTGGCCGTTCCGTATCGGTGCCTGGCAGATTGACCGCGACGCGCTCCCCAGCCAGGTCATCGGCCTGCACCAGAGCCAGCAACGACGGCGTGGCGGAGACAAACGCGTGGATGGCAGCCGCAACCGCCAGCGGCATCGGTTGCGTCGGATCGACCTCCCCCTCCAGCAGGTTTTCGTCCATCAACAGCGCGATCAGCGCGGCCTTTTCGCCCGCTCGAACTCGATCCGCCTCGGGGTCGTCCAGCAGCCCTAACGCGCGTTTTTCAGCAATGTCCGCACCCTCCCACCACCCCGTCAGTGTCGGCAGATCGTGGGTGGACACGCAGGCGGCGGCGAGGCGCTTCCATTCTGGCGGAGGCCGAATACGGCCGTCCCGACGCTCAAACCACAGCACGCTGTATGACAAAATGTTGGACACCGCCAACCGCTCGGACATGCCTTCGGGCACGGTTCCCAAGTCCTCGCCGACGATCAGGCAGCGCGCCCGCTGGCTCTCCAACGCCACCTGAGCCAGCAGGTCCGTCAACGGATAGCTGACATAGGCCCCATCGATCGCGCCGGCACCGTCCGGGACGACGAACAGCCGGCGGAGGCCCATCACATGGTCGATTCGCAGCGCACCGGCGTGGCGCATGTTGGCCACCAGCAACGCGTTGAACGCGGCGTATCCATCGCGGCGCATCGCCATCGGATCCGGCGGCGGCAGGCACCAGACCTGGCCCCGGGCGGAGAACGGATCGGGCGGCGCGCCGACCGATACGCCGTGCATCAAAAGGTCCTGCGCCGACCATGCCTCCGCCCCGTCCGGTGCGGCGCCCACGGCGAGGTCGCGGTAGAATCCCAGCGACAACCCGTCGCGGCGGGCGGAAGCGTCGGCATCGGCGAGTTGCTGGTCCGCCAGATTTTGCATCCAGGCCTGGAATTGGACGCTTTCGGGGTGTTGGGCGGCGAAGTCCGCCACGCAGCGGCTTTCCGGGTGGCGCAGTTCGACCGGCCAGTTCAGCCAGTCGGAGGAGCCGCGTGACTCCGCGATCGCCTCAAACGTGGCGAAACGGCGCAGCGCCGGTGCGATCGGCGTGCCGGCATCCGGCTTGAAAGCGGCCAACAGGACCGCGCGTTTGCGGTCCCATACCGTCTGGTAATCGACCGGGCCGAACGGCGACGAGATGGCGGACCCGCCGGGCAGACCGGACACATCGATAAAAATTGGGTCCAGGAATCGCCGGTCGGATGGGTGATATGGATTGGCTCTGCTTCGATCGTGCGGGAACAGTGCATGCAACGGGTTGAGGCCGACCAAGGTAGCGCCGACTCGTGCGGCTTCGCTGCCAAAGCGGGCGAGGGTGGTGAAATCGCCGATCCCCTGATCGCCCTTCGATCGCAGGGCATAGAGATGGGCGGCGATGCCGAACCGGCGCTGTCCTGTCAGCAGCGAGGGTGGCAGGTAACAGGCATCCGGGGCGACCGTCAGATGGCAGAAGCGGTCGGGGCGGTCCTCATTGAGGATACGGTGACGCCCGATCGGCTGTGGTGGCAGGGTGACGTGCCCGTCCTGAGTGTGGAAGCGTTCGAGGCTGCCATTCTCACGCAGCAGGGTCACCCAGGCCGGTGCCGGTTGCCCCAAACGGATCGTGATGGGTTCGGCTGACCCGGCGGTCATGGCCGGGGGCAGCGCGGGTTCGGCGGTGAGGCGGGCCAGGCTGTCGTTCAGGTCGCCGCGTGTCGCGGCGGGCAGCCGCATCGCCGCCAGCAGGGCCTGTTTCGTGTCCGCGCCGACCTTGTGATAGCCGCCATCGACGTCCCACCAGATCGCGTCGATGCCGGCCAGTTCGGCAAGCCGGTCCAGTTCGGTGTCGGTGACACCGGTGGAGCGGGGCGTGTCGTTGGTGGTTTGGCGCCCTTCGATTTGCGCGATCGCGGCCGGCAAAGTCGTGGGTGGCCGGCCCAGGCCCGCCCATGACACTGGGGCTGGGACCATCGACACTGGGACCATCGACACTGGGACCGATGACACTGGGACCGATGACTTAGACGGGCCTGTTGGGTTGTTCTGCTCCTGCTCCTGGAACACCGTCACCGACCGCGCCGCGAGGGTCAGGCCGTCACCGGTCCCTGCGCTGTCGAGTACGCGCAACCACCGGTAGCCTGGCCGGGGGGCGGGCAAAACGATCTCCGTCGGGGCGGTGCCGGCATGGAAGGCCAGCGCCGCCCGCACCTGGTCCGCGTACAGCACGGCGATCAGCGTGCGCTCGGTCGCACGGTTCCAGTCCTCGCCGGTCAGATTCTGTCCATCGATCCGGTGCCACGCCGCGTCGGGAATCACCTCCCCGTCCGCTGGCTGGCCGCGCAACGGACGGCCGTCGAACAGCGGCGCCAGCGCGCGTCGCAGCGCGATCAGGCCGGCGGTGAAATCGATCAGCGATCGATCGGCGCCGGCCCAGTCCACCCAGGACCAGGCATTGTCCTGCGCGTAGGCGTTGTTGTTGCCGGCTTGCGTGCGTCCGAGTTCGTCGCCCATCGACAGCATCGGCGTGCCTCGCGCCAGCAGCAGCGTCGCCAGCAGCGCCCTTGTGTCGCGCGCCCGCGCCGCCAGGACCAGAGGGTCGGACGACACGCCCTCCACACCGTTGTTCCACGAGGAATTGTCGTTCGATCCGTCGCGGTTGTCCTCGCCATTCGCCAAATTGCGCTTCGTCTCATACGAAACCAGATCGGCGAGCGAGAAGCCATCATGCGCGATAATGTAGTTGACGCTGCGCGATAACGGCCGTCGCGGGAACACATCGGCCGACCCGGCGAAGGCGGTCGTGAAGGCACCCAGCATGCCGGCGTCGCCGCGCCAAAACCGCCGGACAAACTCTCGAAAACGGTCGTTCCACTCACCCCAACGCGCGGGGAAGGCGCCGAGCTGGTAGCCGCCGGGATCGATATCCCAGGGTTCGGCGATCATCACGCAGCGGGACAGGACCGGATCTTGTTCGACGGCGGACAGGAACGGGGCGTGCGGATCGAAGCCTGTCTCCCGCCGACCCAGCGTGGTGGCGAGGTCCAGCCGGAACCCGTCCATGCCGCCGTACCGCGCCCAGGCGCGCAGCGTGTCCATCCCCAGCCGCAGCGGGGCCGGCCGGTCCATCGCCAGGACGTTGCCGCAACCGGTGTCGTTCACATACCGCGATCTGTCGCCGGCCAGCCGATAATAGCCGGCGTTGTCCAGCCCGCGCAGCGACAGCGTCGGGCCAAGTTCATCGCTTTCGCCCGAGTGGTTCAGCACCACGTCCAGGATGACGCTGATACCGGCTTCGTGCAGGGCATCGACGGCGGCGCGGACCTCCGGCCAGCCGCCGGGCGCCAGCCCTGGATCGGGGGCCAGAAAAGCGATCGGGTTGTACCCCCAGTAGTTGGACAGGTTCAGCGGCGGCAGATGCCGCTCATCGACTCGGGCGGCGCTGGGCATCAACTCGACCGTGGTGATGCCGAGGCGCGTCAGGTGCCGGATGCAGGCGGGATGGCCGAGTGCGGCGAAGGTCCCCCGGATGGCGGGTGGGATGTCGGGGTTGGTCATGCTGAACCCACGGACGTGCAGTTCGTAAATGACCTGCCGGTCCCAATCGAAATCGGGGCGGTTGGTGACGGGTGCGGCGGATGGGGTGCCGACGATCGCCTTGGGCATCAGCGCGGCGGTATCCTCGGGGCGAGGGGCGTCGCGATCGAACAGCCACTCATGCAGGCGGAACGGCCGGTCGATGGCGGTGGCCCATGGGTCCAGCAGAAGCTTCGACGGGTTGAACCGGTGACCGTTGCCGGGGTTCCAGGGACCATAGGCCCGCAGCCCGTACCTTGCGCCGTCCGGAACGCCGGCGATATGGCCGTGGAAGACCGGACCGGTGCGCGCTGGCAGGCGAAACCGGCCGGTTTCAGCGTCGGTCAAGTCGAAAAAGCAGATCGCGATGGCATCCGCGTCGGGTGCATGCACGGCGATGTCGATGCCATCGCCAACGAGGGTGACGCCCAGCGTGTCCGGCGACCCTGGACCCGCCGGTCTCAAGACCGTTCCGCCATCAGCGCCCGATACAACGCGACATAGCGGCCGGCCG
>JAYUEJ010000516.1:0-4591 GCA_043739265.1 Rhodopila sp.
GAACGCCGACGTCGCCGCCCCGTTCATGAGCGAGTTCTACGCCTTTGAAACCGGCAAGCACTAACCGCCAGCCCGGGTTCTCGGCAAACCGGTGAACACATGGAAACTTATGAAGTTAGTCAGATAAGAACCTATCGGGCTCTTCCGGGAGTGCCCATTGATAATCCGCGTCTTGCGGTCCTTAACCCGG
Source organism: Rhodopila sp. (assembly GCA_043739265.1). GTDB lineage: Bacteria > Pseudomonadota > Alphaproteobacteria > Acetobacterales > Acetobacteraceae > Rhodopila. The sequence goes on from JAYUEJ010000516.1 coordinate 191, forward strand.
AGGAGATCGCCGATGCACGCCGTCGAGGCTACATAACGGATCTTCCCGATGTCTCAGATGATGTGCGGCGCGACGGCGAAGCGCATTGGTTTGAGGACCCAGCGGGCGACGATATGCGAAATTGGCGGGTTCGCATGTATGCCATTTGGTTTTGCTATCTTTATGAAAACTTCGCGGTGATAAAACGTCCTTTTGCTGCTATGGAGGAGTTGATCGACGTGTTTAAGGGGACTCCTATCTCAGACAAGTCTCAGCCTTACCTCGGATCGCTTTACGCAGGTGCGCATGCTTGGACAGATTCGCCTGAGAACCGACAGCACAGTATGAACCTACTAAGCCCTCACTATAAGAAGGTGCTTACCGTGCTCGGGAACTGGATGAGTGAACACTCGACCCGGTAGAGGCCCGTGCGGCTGTTTCGGCATTCGGTCCTTTGGTCCCGGCCGGCTCGCCGCCTTCGAGAAACTGGATGTTCTCGATACCGCCGGCGAAGGTCGGCACGTCCACGGGCGTATTCGGAGCGCCAGGTGCGCTGTTCGCGGCATTGAAAAACGTGATTTTGCGCTGGCTCGCGATGTTCAGCACGACGCCTTCGAATTCGTGGCCGTCTTTCACCTGCGACCCGATAACTTGTCGCAGCAGCCGGATCGGATCGTTGATGACATCCTGCATCGCCACGCCGTCGATCGCTGCCGGCAAGGCCGGTTCCGTGGTGCCGAATGGCGTGCGGGCGTTTGGTGGGATGCCGTTGACCGCCAGGTCGTAGGACCCGAAGGGAGGCACGCCCGCGGCGGCGGCCGTCAGCTTCTCCGAGGACCCGTCGGCGTTGAGGACCGGCAGCGCCGGCAGCGCCGGCACGAGAAACGGTGTGCTGTTGAACGAGGGGAATGGTGAGAACGCAAAGGGGGCGGCGCCTGCCCTGAGCACCGGTGTGCGCTTGAACGGTGATGCAACACCTTGCGCCAGGATGGCGTTGCCATGCGGGATCGAACCCATCCGGCCGATGATCTGTTCGCCAGCAGGCGCGTTCTCGACTGGATACGTCGTGTTTGGCTGGGTCACCCAGAGACCGGGTTCGATATGCAAGGCGCCGGCGTGGCCGGCATCGCTGATGCGCTGGAGATAGGTCAGCCCGAACAGCCTCATATCGTCTTGCCCAAAGCCTCGATTGGGGATTGCCGAGCCGATTGGATTGATTTCGAGCCTCTCGCGTGTCTGGTTCAACTGAAGATAGACATTGTCCTTGTTGTGGAAGTCGGGGCGACCAATGAGGTTAAATCCTCTACCAGTCCAGGTTCCGGCGAGATCCCCGAGCAGCCCGAGCTGCTTGAGAACGGTGGCGTTGTCAGGAGCGAGGCGAATCGAGCTTACTGTTTCCGACATCGGTGTTCACCTTGTTGCAAGTGTTGGGAGTCGATCAATCGTTCGACGCACGTTACGACGGGCAGCCCGCACGGGCGGCGACAGGCGTTACACGGCAAATAATTTTTTGAAGATATGAAGTGTTTCACCGACACTTGCCGGAGATCGGCCTATCGTTCAGCCATATCTGATAATGTTTCGTCTCATATATTTCCCTGACGGGCGGCTGCAGCCGCGAACGAGCATCTCGTTCGTATCCCGCCGCCGAGCACCGCGACGCCGGAGTTCTGGTCAGGCGGCGAATAAGGGAGGCCGCGTTTCTCGCCATAGGCAGGACGGACGGCGGAAGCGCCCGCTCTCAGCAGCCTTATTCCTCCGGCTCGGTCGTGAACAACAGGGGATAGCCCTTGCGTCGGCCAGCATCCGTCGCGTTCGTTGCCTTGGATTCCGCCACGTCCTTCGTGAAAACAGCGACGACACACACACCGCGCCGATGCGCTGTGATCATCACCCGCAGGACTTGATCTTCGCTCATCCGGAATTCCGCCTTCAGAACCGTGACGACAAACTCGCGGGGCGTAAAGTCGTCATTGACCAGAATGACTTTGTGGAGATGCGGGCGTTCGACCTTTATCTCATCTTTGGAGTCGGGTTTGGTGATGATGTCAGTCATCGGCGGCACCGTTCTTTATGGGGTGAGGCGTGGCCCGGGTTGGACGCCGTCGTCCCGGTCGTGCGCAGCCGCCGGGCGGTTGAAAACAGCTTGCATTGGGTCATGGACATGATTTTCCGCAACGATGAGTGCCGCGTGCCAACCGATCACGCGCCTGCCAATTTTACCATCATCGTGCCTTTGGCGCATAATCTTTTACGACTGGCATCCGGCAAGGACTCGTTGCGAATCAAGCGCAAGGTCGCCGCCCGGGATGACAACGTCCTGGCAAGCCTTATCACCGCGTGAAAGTTTTATCCGATTCCCCCCGGGTGATCCATCTGGGCCCGTCAACCCACACCTTATGGCGACACGTCGCGACGGAGCCAGATCAGATGGCGCGGTAAGAAATAACCGCCGCCAGAGACTTACTTGATCAGCTCAAAACAGTTAATGCCTACGATGTCTGGTAACCAGGAAAGTCGAATTGTGGAACGTCTTCAGAACAAAGTCGCGGTGATCACCGGGGGCTGCTCCGGCATCGGGTTGGCGAGCGTGGAACTGTTCGTGGCGGAGGGGGCCAGCGTCCTTGTCGCCGACGTGCAGGACGATCGCGGCGCCGAACTCGAAGCCCGGTTCCAGGGCCGGGTGAAGTTCCAGCATTGCGACGTCACGTCGGACAGCGACATCGCGGGTGCCATGCAGGCTGCGGTGGACCATTTTTCGGGACTTGATTTGCTGTTCAACAACGCTGGCGCCGGCGGCTCACCGTTGATGCTCGAAGACATGACGGCAGACGCGTGGGACCGCACCCAGTCGCTGTTGCTGCGGTCAGTGGCGCTCGGGATGCGCCATGCCATCCCGCACATGCGGGCGCGTGGCGGCGGAGCGATCGTCAACACCGCCTCGATCGCCGGCCTGCAGGCCGGGTTTGCCCGCATCGCCTATTCGGTCGCCAAGGCCGGCGTCATCCATTTGACCAAGACCGCCGCCGCCGAGCTGGCGCGCTACAACATCCGGGTCAACGCGATCTGCCCCGGCTATATCCTGACCTCGATCTTCACGGCCAGCAGCGGCATCTCCGGCACCGCCGCCGACGACGCCAATGCCGCGCTGCGCCAGATCGCGCCGCACGCGCAGCCGATCCACGAAGCTGGCTCACCTGAGCACATCGCCCGCGCAGCACTTTATCTGGCCAGCGCGGACTCCGCATTCGTCACCGGCACCCATCTCGTGGTCGATGGCGGCATGACGATCGGGCCACGCAGCGCGTGGGACCCGGAGACGCCGTCAGCGATACGCGACGTGCTGGTGAAGGCCCGCGCCGCATCCGCCTCTTCAGCGCCATAGACAGGAAGTTGCCATGAGCGAAACCAGCGACGCCACGCCCAAAGCCGAGGCACCAGTGCCGACCGGCCTCGCGCTGTCAGCACTCAACCCGGTCTTCCGGGAAAGGCCGCATGAGATCCTCGACCAGCTTCGCGAACGGGAGCCTGTGCATAAGGACCGCCAGTTCGATCGCGTGGTGCTGACCCGATACAAGGATGTGGAGACGGTGGTCGGCGACCGCGCGATGCAGGTCGATCCGCGCAAGTCGCGCCCGGGATCGTTCGCCCGCCTGGTGCAGAATGTTGACGAGAACTACCAGCCATCGATGCTGAACATGGACGATCCCGACCACAAACGTCTGCGCGGGCTGGTCACCCAAGGCTTCAACCTGCGCTCGGTCGAGGCGATGCGGCCGCGAATCGCCGCTATCGCCAACGTCTTGCTGGACGAACTCGCGAAGCAACCGGGTTTCGACGTCATCGCCGACTATGCCGGTCCGCTGCCGACCATCGTGATCGCCGAGATGCTGGGGATCGATCCGGCCGACCAGAAAGACTTCAAGCGCTGGTCCGACGAACTGGTCCACAGTTTCAATCCGGTCCGCACACCAGAGCAGACGGCCAGCCTGCAACACGCCCAGAAAAGCCTGCATGGCTACCTGCTGGGCGTCGTCAACGACCGGCGGGTCAACCGCGGCACCGACCTTGTCAGCCTGCTGGTCGCGGCGCACCAGGACGGCGAAAAGCTGAGCGAAGCGGAGATCGTCAGCACCTGCAACCTGCTGCTGGCTGCCGGTAACATCACCACGACCGACCTGATCGGCAACGGCGTGCTGGCCCTGCTGCGCAACCCTGACCAACTGGACAAGCTGCGCCAGCACCCGGACCTGGCCCGCAACGCGGTCGAGGAAATGTTGCGCTTCGATCCTCCGGTCGCCTCCACCGGCCGCACCGCGCCGGCCGCCATCGACCTCGGGGGCGTGGAGGTAGCGGCTGGCCAGTCGATGAATTGCTCCATCCTGGCGGCCAACCACGATCCGGCGATCCACACCGATCCCG
>JAYUEJ010000517.1:0-4588 GCA_043739265.1 Rhodopila sp.
GAGGAACTGGGCGAGATCAAGGTGCGCCGCCACGATGCCTGGTTCCCGACCAAGGATCGCGGCCGCATGGATGCCGAGGGGTTTTTCTACCACGCCGGCCGAGCAGACGACGTGATTATCTCGGCCGGGTGGACCATGAGCGCGGTCGAGATCGAGGAGGCGCTTCTGGGCCATCCGGCCATTGAGGCGGCCGCGGTGATCGGCGTGCCGGACGCTCTGCGGGGTTTGGTGGTGAAGGCCTTCGTGGTGCTGGCCCCGGGGCACGCGGCTGACGAGGCGGTCGCCGCGGACATCCAGGGCTTCGTGCGCACGCGTTTGAGCCAGCACGAATATCCTCGGCTGGTTACCTTCGTTGCCGACCTGCCGCGGACGCCGGCCGGGAAAATCAATCGTAAAGCCCTGCGCGACCAGGAAGCGGCCGCGGCGGCCAGCGCCATCAAGAAAACGGAGACAGCATGAACGCGGTACCCCCACAGCACTTCCCGAAAATCACCGATCAGGGGCTGGACGCGCTGCGTGCCCGCATCAATGTGCGGATCGAAAATACCGCCGAACCGTGGTGTTATGAGGCAACCCGCGACAACATTCGCCACTACGCGCACGGCATCGGCGACGACAATCCGCTATGGTGTGAGCCGGCTTATGCTGCGAAAACCCGGTTCGGCGACATCGTGGCGCTGCCAAGTTTCTTGTTCGCAACGAGCCGCATCGTGTCCGGCTATGTCGGCGGCATTCCCGGCGTGCATGCGATGTGGGCGGGCGCGGACTGGACCTGGCACAAGCCGGTGCTGCGCAATCAGGCCATCACCACCGAATCGTGGCTGAAGGATCTGATCGAGCACGACACGAAATTCGCCGGCCGGGCGATCCAGCAGATTTACCACGTCAATTTCTTCAATCCCGGTGGCGATCTTATCGCCGAGGCCGATAGCTGGTGTTTTCGCACCGACCGCGATCAGGCAAGAGAGCAGGGGACCAAGTATAGCGAACTGCGTAACCGCCCGGCCCGGGTCTATACCCAGGACGATCTTCAGTCGCTCTATAAGCATTATGAAACCGAGGAAATTCGCGGTTCCAAGCCGCGTTATTGGGAGGATGTGACGGTTGGCGATGCGTTGCCGACCATGGCTAAGGGACCGATGACCGTTACCGGCTTCATCGCCTACGCTCAGGGCTGGGGTGGGCTGTACATTCGCGCCAACAAGCTGGCCTGGCGTCAGGTCAGCAACCATCCCGGCCTGGGTATCGCCAACCGCTTCGGTATCCCCGACTGCCCCGAACGGGTGCATTGGGAGCCGGAGTTCGCCTTGATGGTCGGCGCGCCCGGCGCCTACGACTATGGGCCGGAGCGCTGCTCCTGGCTGACGCACCACATGACCAACTGGATGGGCGACGACGGCTTCCTGCGGCGGGCGACCTGCAAGATCCGCCGGCATAATCCCGAGGGGGATTTGCTGTTCATCGACGGCAAGGTGGTGCGGAAATTCGAGCAGGAGGGACGCCATTTGGTCGAGATCGAGCAGGCCGCACACAACCAGGACGGCGACCTTTCGGTGCTTGGCACCGGCGTCGTAGAGCTACCGAGCCGCGGCGTCTGAGCGCGGTTCGGGATGTCATGAGGCTGGCTGGTAGTCTGCCGGGCAATCGGGTGAACAAACAAAGCCGAAACGCCAAGGTCGCAAGGTCCCCAAAAAAAGGCTGATGAATGAGCATCTTGTTGCCCGGGGGGCCGCCTGATGGCAGCCACGCCTCGGTGTTGGACGGTGATCGCGGTATCTTGGCGTTCTTGGCGTTCCAACTTCCTGGTTCACCCCAAGACATTTTAAAGCATTTTCGCAATGACTGGAAACCGCGCGTCGTTCTTTGAACGTCGTGGCGCGATATGTCCGAGCCGCCCGGCCCATCCGATACCGTGCCAGTTGGCCCGAACCCGCCGCGTTATGACGTCGGTGGTGGCTTAGGGTAAGAACCCAGTCATCGTGAAAATGCTTTTTTTCCTTATAAGAAACAAGGAATTCTCCAGTCAATGCAAATGGTTTGGGGCGATCGGCACAGTCGTCGTTTTGCTGTCCGGTGTCTTGCCGTTGTTCTGTGGAGTGGGTGTCAGGCCAGGTTTTTTATGCACGGAGACAGCGCGAGGGCCGCGAAGGGCCACTGAGAAACCGCGCCTCCGACGCATTGACGCCACTGGCGGCGGGATAAAATGCTTCCAGCAGCGCCGTACCGCTGTTTCAATTTCGTACCGCTGTTTCAATTTCGTACCGCTGTTTCAAGCTGCCGCTGTTTCAAGCCACTGCTGTTTCAATCCACTGCTGTTTCAATCCCGGACTGCTGTTTCAATTCACCACTGCGCCAATCCACTGCGATCTCCGATCCCAAATCGCGGGCCGTCAGGTCCCGAAGTGCAAGCACAGTGAATCTCAGTGGTCTTCGTGGTCCTCCGGCTTGCCTCCGTGTTAAAACTGAAAAACGAATGAACGAACGCGCGATTTGCCCGCTTCCCATTTGCACGCTCCCCTGGCCGAGACCCCACGCTTGTCACCCCGTCCCGGCGGCGTTCGTGCAGCACGTCATTGATCAAGGCTGATACAGACCAAGAGGCCCGCTAATAAACTCATTGCAAAACGCGTCTGAAACCTGCCCGTCCAGCGCGACGCCCCCCGCCGGTCGTCACCCACCGAACGGTGCGTTCCGTGAGAATTGCCGGTTCACCCGATTGCCCTGCTCATAGTCTGGCAAGGCCATTGACGTTCGGACAGATTTGGCCTTAACAGCCGCATGTCGGGAGGGTCCCGGCCCTCGTGATTTGTCCGGCCGGATTGCGGCGAGGTGAAACAAGCGCGCTAAAGAGGCCAGCATTGGGTCCATTTTCTGGGCCTAAGCTGCTCAACAGCCGGGCCATCACCTGTGGGGGGCCCTGACTATGACGACCGACACACCGAAACCCGATCCGCTCGATTTATCCCGCCTGCGTCCGGCGACTCGCCTGGTGCATGGCGGTGTCCACCGCTCGCATCACGGTGAAACCGCGGAAGCGCTGTTCCTGACGTCGGGCTATGTTTATGACGACGCCGAACAGGCCGAGGCGACGTTCGCCGGCACCGTCGAGCATTACCAGTATTCGCGCTTCGCCAACCCGACCGTGACGATGCTCGAGCAACGGCTGTGTCTGATCGAGGGCGCGGAAGACTGCCGCACCACGGCGACCGGTATGGCAGCGGTCAATGCCGCGCTGCTGTCGCATCTGAAAACCGGCGACCGGGTCGTGGCGGCTCGGGCGTTGTTTGGCTCGTGCCACTGGATCGTGTCCACGCTGTTGCCGAAATTCGGTATCGAGACTGAATTCGTCGATGGCGCCGATTTGGGGCAATGGAAAGACGCGTTGTCGCGCCCGGCGCAGTTGGTGCTGCTGGAATCGCCATCCAACCCGATGCTGGAAATGGTCGATCTGCCGGCGGTGGCGGCACTGGCGCACGCGGCGGGGGCGATCGTCGTGGTGGACAACGTGTTCGCCACCCCGTTGGGCCAGCTTCCGCTGACGATGGGTGCCGATGTCGTCGTCTATTCCTGCACCAAGCACATGGATGGGCAGGGCCGGATTTTGGGCGGTGCTGTCTTGGGCAGCAAGAAATGGATTAACGAGGTGTTGCAGCCGTTCGTTCGCAACACCGGCCCGGCGCTGTCGGCGTTCAACGCCTGGGTGCTGCTGAAAGGCATCGAGACGATGGGGCTGCGGGTCGATGCGGCCAGCCGTTCGGCGGCGGCGATCGCCGATTTCCTCGCCGAACAGGCGGGCGTGACCCGGGTTTGGTATCCGACCCGCTCGGATCATCCGCAGCACGCTCTGGCGCTGAAGCAAATGACCGGCGGCGGTACAATCGTTACGTTCGAGGTTGCCGGCGGCAAGGAGGGCGCGTTCCAGGTGATGAACGGATTCCGCTTGATCGCGCTGTCGAACAATCTGGGGGATTCCAAATCGCTGGCGACTCATCCGGCGACGACCACGCATATGCGCATCGGTGAGGTGGAACGCGCCCGTCTGGGCATTACCGATGGCGTCATCCGCATATCGGTCGGGCTCGAAGACGTGGCGGATATCACCGACGATCTGCGCGCCGCACTGGCGCGATTGGTGTTGAAAACCCGGGACCGGGCGCCAGACTGAGCCGGATGTCGCGGGCTATTCGCATCGGGGTTGCAATGGTACGGCGATGGACCTGACTCGCCGCGCGATGCTGTCGGCGGCGGGCGCCACGATGCTGCCGGCCGGGTCCCGAGCGCAGGAGGTGTTGCCGCCGCTGGTGATCGGGGTGTTGACGGATGCGACCGGGATCGGCGCATCGGTGTCCGGGCCGCCGCTGGTGCAGGCGGTCCTGCAAGCGGTCCAGGACACCGGCGCGCTGCCGGACGGACGTGCCCTGACGGTTACTCACGCGTCCTACCAGCTTAGGCCGGCGGAGGCGCTTGCCGTCGCGGCCCGTTGGTTCGATGAGGGCGTATCGGCGGTCGTCGATGTGCCCGGGTCCGCCGCGGCCGCGGCGGTGCAGGCCCTGGCCCGGTCGCGCGGGCGCACGTTCCTGGCTACCGG
>JAYUEJ010000518.1:0-4582 GCA_043739265.1 Rhodopila sp.
AACGGCGCTGCCGAAAGCACGGTGCAGAGCGCGGTTGACGGGTTGAACCAGTTTCGGTTCACGCAGACCTTGACAGCCCGCGACTTCAACATCCCCGGCACCGCGCCAACCGGCATCGAGCCGCCGCCGGGGACGATCACGACGTTCTTCGGGGCGACCATCGCCAACACGATGACCGCCGGCGCCCATGTGTGGACGGTTGGTTTGGATGGCACGTTCCATACCGCCACCAACCTGACCACGGAGTGGAAGACCGACTATCAGATCATGCTGGCCGGCAATGGCGCTTCGTTGACCGCGATCCAGCGGCTGGAGGGCAACGCCGAGGCGGTGTTCGAAAACACCGGCCTGAGCAACCTGGCCAAATTCGGTATCGCCAAACAACAAACGTTTCGTGAGGACGCGCAGCGCGAATTCGACGCCATGAGCGTGGCGATGCAGCGATTGGGCCTGGGAGCCGTTCCGCTGAACTCGCTTGATTACCTCAATATCACCTCGACCATTCAGTCGGACGCGGCCTTGCAGGAACTGGCGATGCAGGGGCATGGACTGAACAGTCCAAGCCAGCCGAAGTATAACGGCTATACCAATGATTTTCAGAACAACAGCGACAACGCGACACAGTATGTCGGCGGCGGTCTGGACAACGGCCAGAAGGCCATCACCGACTTCTTCGACGACGTCATCATGTCGCACCTGCCGTTCCCGGTGGTGTCGCAGAACGGCCATCTGGAGCAGCTCAATCAGAACGCCGCGTCCGAGGACCTGCTGACCGCGGTCGTTCCGGCAACCGACGATGCCATGTTCCGCCTTGTGTTCGTCGCCAGCGACTTCAGCAAGGACGCGACGTCGGTCGGTGCGGTCGTCTATGTCAGCCCGACGTCGGCGACCGACCCGGCGGCGCCGCTGCCGGTTGCCGGCGCCGGCCAGATGCTGTCGCTGTATGGCGCCGTGGTTCCGACCACGCTGGTGGTGAACGGCGACACCTGGGTGGCCGATTCCGCCGGCCGGTATGAAACCACCACCGACCTGACGTTGCAGTGGTATAACGCCTATCAGACCGCTCTGTCCGGCGGACCGCTGACCCTGACGCAACGCTGGCAGGCGCAAGCCGAGGCGGTGTTCGAAAACACCGGCCTGCGCAAGGTCAGTGAGGGCCAGCAGGCGATCGACCGAGCCGATGTGCAGCGGGAGATCGATGCTGTCGTGGCGACGATGACGGCGCTGGGGCTGGGGAACGCGCCGCTGACGGTGCAGAACTACCTGGCCATCGAGCATGCGCTGCAAACCAACGCGGCGTTGGAGGAACTGGCGGTCCAGGGTCACGGGCTGAACAATCCATCGGTCGCCGGCGTCACGAAATACAACGGCTACACCAACGATTTTCAGCACAACGTTGACGGCACCACCCTGTATGTCGGCGGCGGGGCGGACACCGGGGAGCGCGCGATCGCCGATCTGTTCGACGACGCCATCATGACCCACCTTCCGTTCGCATCGGTGGCGCGCAATGGCGAGCTGACGCAGCTCAATCAGAACGGCAATGCCGAAAGCACGGTCAGCGCGGCGGTCGGCCTGATGAACGCGACCCTGTTCGGCAAAATCCTGAAATCGGCCGATTTCATGACGCCGGGCGCGATGCCGCCGGTCGCACCTCCCGCCGGGCCGGCCAGCATCACCACATTGTATGGCGACACCATCGCCGCGACGATCACGGTGAACGGCCACGTCTGGACCGCCGACGTGAATGGCGCATTCCAGACCACGTCCAACCTGGAAATGGAGTGGCGCACCGACTATCAAATCATGCTCGCCGGCCATGCCGACACGCTGACCGCCACCCAGCGCATGGCGGGCAACGCCGAGGCGGTTTTCGAGAACACCCGGATCAACTTCATGTGGCAGGGTGCCGCGAAGGAAGCGGCCGATCGCGCCGACGTGCAGCGCGAGATCGATGCCATCGCCGGGGCGATGACGATCGACCAGGCCAGCTTCGGCATCGACCCGACCGCGCCGTTGACCGAGGCCAGCTATCTGCGCCTGGGCACCACATTGCGCGGCTCTGTCGCGCTGGAGGAACTGGCGCTGCAGGGCCACGGCGTGCAAAATCCGCCGGCGCTGCGGTATCGCGGTGCCTATGGCGACTTCATGTCCGGCGCCGATTGGAGCACGTATTTCGTCGGCGGCGGCCAGGACAACGGCGTGTTGATCGTGGCGCGGGCGTTTAACGACGTGATCTCCAACCTGCCGTTCGCCACCGCGTTTGAAAATGGTCACTGGCAGCAGCTCAATCAGAATGGCGATCTCGCCACGACGGTGATTCAGGCGGCGACGGCGCTGAACCGGACGATGTATCAGCAGGTGTTCGTCGCCTCCGACTTCAGTTCGGTGCCGACGCAGATCGGTGCGGTGGTGCTGGTGCCGAATGCGACTTTGGCGGCGGCAGCGTCGATCACATCGATTGTGGCCTTGCCGAACATGATCGTGACGTTGAACGGCAGCCAGATCGGCAACACCATGACGGTGGACGGCCATACCTGGACGGCGGATGTCAACGGTCTGTTCCACACCGCCAACCTGGCGGCGGAGTGGCAGGCGAACTATCAGCAGATGCTGGCGGGCGACAGCGCGACGCTGACCGCGATCCAGCGGTTGGAGGGCAACGCTGAGGCAGTCTTCGAAAACACCAAACTGGGTTTAGGATCTGTTGCCCAGCAACAAATGGGCCGCGAGGACGTCCAGCGCCAGATCGATGCTCTGGCCGGTGCGATGCAGATCAACGCCGCGTCATTGGGCATTCCGGCACAGGCGGTGCTGTTGACCGGTTCGTACCTGGCGGCCGAACGGACGCTGCAAGGCAATGCGGTGCTTGCGGAACTGGCGCTGCAGGGCGTCGGTTTGACCGCCCCGCCGTCGATCCGGTACCGCGGCTATACCAACGATCTCGCCGGCGCCGACAGCAAGACGAAGTTTATCGGCGGCGGTATCGCTAACGGCAAGAACGCCCTCGCGGGCTTCATGGCTGACAGCATCATGGGCAACACGGCGTTCGCGGTGGTCTGGCACAACGGCAAGCTGGTGCAGTTGAACCAGAACGGCCATCCGGGGCTGGCGCTGACCGATGCGGTCACCGCCATCGTCGATACGATATGGAACCGGGTTTATAAGGCGGCCGACTTCAAGCGGTAGTTGCGTCCATTCGGCCGGTAAGCCGCACCGGCCGTTCGGCACGACCATCGGTGCCACCGCGAAGGTCTTGTGACCGGATTCATATGTCTTATCGTCCTGGCTGGGCTGGTCCCGGCCATGCACCCCCAGCCGTGCGTGCGCAGATGGCGGCACAAAACCGGCCATGACGAACCGGGCACGGTCGGGTCGCCTGAAATGAAAACCGCCGGGCTGCGGCGCCGCCGCTTGGCTTCGGCGCCGTCTTGTTGGATCATGCCCGTTGCCCCGGCTTTCCGGCACAGGCAGCCGGCGTCGGGGACGCCCCGGACATCATCCACCTCGGCGGCTGGCGCGCCTGGCTGCGAGCAACATCACGGGACTGACAATGGACCAAGCCGCTTTGGACGCCATGATCGATGCCGGCACACAGGTTCTCGGGATCGAGATGAAACCAGAATGGCGCCCGGCGGTGCGCCTGCATCTGGCAATCTCTCTCGGTCACGCGGCGACCGTCCTGGAAAAGCCGCTGTCCGACCATTTGGACCCCGCCCCGATGTTCCGGGCATGAGGGGCCGGGCATGACTGGTTTGGGCATGAACCCCTTCACCCCGGCCACCGAAATCGCCGCCGCCGTCAACTCCGGCCGCACCAGCGCCACGGCGGTGATTTCCGCCTGCCTGGACCGGATCGAACGGCTCAATCCGGTGCTGAACGCCTTCACCACCGTGTTGGCCGATCGAGCCCGCGCCAGGGCGGCGGACATCGACGCATCGGGGGTGAAACCGGGGCCGTTGGCCGGCGTGCCCTTCGCGGTGAAGAACCTGATCGACGTGGCGGGCCTGGCGACGCTGGCCGGGTCGAAGATCAACCGCGATCATCCGCCCGCGACCGCCGACGCCCCCTTGATCGCCCGTCTGGAGGCGGCCGGCGCGATCCTGGTGGGAGCCCTGAATATGGGTGAATACGCCTACGACTTCACCGGCGAGAACGCGCATGAAGGCCCATCCCGCAACCCGCATGACACGACGCGGATGGCCGGCGGATCGTCCGGCGGGTCCGCCAGCGCGGTCGGCGGCGGCTTGGTGCCGCTGGCTTTGGGGTCAGACACCAACGGGTCGATCCGCGTGCCGGCGTCATTCTGCGGCGTGTTTGGACTGAAACCAACCTACGGACGGCTGACCCGGGCCGGCAGCTTCCCCTTTGTTTCCAGCCTGGATCACCTGGGGCCGTTCGCGCGGACCACGGCCGATCTGGCGATCGCCTATGATGCGATGCAAGGCTACGATCCCACCGATCCCGCCTGCGTCGATCGGCCGGCCGAACCGGTCGGTCTGGTCCTGGACAACGGTGTGGCTGGGCTGCGGATCGCCTCGGCCGGCGGGTTTTTCCGCGCCGGCGCGACCCCGGAAGCACT
>JAYUEJ010000519.1:0-4575 GCA_043739265.1 Rhodopila sp.
GCCACACCTTCATGGTCCAGGCGGCGACGTAGCTGCCCATGCCGAAGAATGCCGCATGGCCGAACGACAGCAGCCCGACATAGCCGATCATCAGGTTGAAGGCGCTGGCGAACAGTGCGGCGCACAGCACGCGCATCAGGAACACCGGATACAGCACGTAGGGGCTGACCACGATCAGCACCAGCATCACCCCAAAGGCGATGGTCTGTGCCCGCGAAAATCCAAACATCTCAGGCGGCCTTTCCAAATAGGCCGCGCGGCTTGGCCAGGAGAATGATAACCATCACCACGAACACCACGGTGGCCGAACCTTGCGGATAGAAGACTTTCGTCAACCCCTCCACCACGCCCAATCCGAAACCGGTGACGATCGAGCCCATGATGGAGCCCATGCCGCCGATCACCACGACGGCGAACACGGTGTTGATAAAGTTGGTCCCCATATTGGGGTTCACTGAATAAATCGGCGCCGCCAGGACGCCGGCGAACGCGGCCAGCGCGACACCGCCGCCGTAAGTCAGGGTGATCAGCCGCGGCACATTGACGCCGAATGCCTGCACCAATGGGGCGTTTTCCGTCGCTGCCCGCAATGTTGCTCCCAACGACGTTTTCTCGATGATCGCCCACGTGGAGATACAGACGACCAGCGCCGCCAGCACGACCCAGCCGCGATAGATCGGCATGTACATGAAGCCGAGGTTGACGGCTCCTGTCAGGATGGCCGGAATGCGGTAGGGCAGGCCGGAGCTGCCATAGGCGTTACGGAACAGGCCTTCGATCACCAGCGACAGGCCGAAGGTCAGCAGCAGGCCGTAGAGGTGATCCAGTTTATACAACCGGCTGATGATGGTCTTTTCCAGCAGGATGCCGAACGCGCCGACCAGCAGCGGGGCCAGGATCAGTGCGGGGAAGTAACCGATACCGACGTAGTTCAGCAGCATCCAGGACGCGAACGCCCCCATCATGAACAGCGCGCCGTGCGCGAAGTTGATGATGTTGAGCATGCCGAAAATGACAGCCAGCCCCAGCGACAGCATCGCGTAGAACGCGCCGTTGATCAGTCCGAGCAGAAGCTGGCCAAACAGCAGCGGGCCGGGAATACCGAAGATCGTGATCATGGTTGTTTCATCCTCGTGTTTTCCTCGGCACGCCGTAACCTTTGTTGATCAGGCTTTGATGAAAGAGCAGTGGCCGTCGGCCAGGGGGCGATAGACGTCCTCACCCGAGGTCGTCACTTTCAGGTTGTAGTAATCCCACGGACCCTTGCTTTCGGCCGGAGTCTTCACCTCGAACAGGTGGGCGGGGATCAGATTGCGGCCGTCTTCGCGGATTTTGGATTTGCCGAACACGTCGTCCTCGACCGGCATTGCCTTCATGCGGTTGATGGTGGCGACGCCATCCTTTTTGGCTTCGGCGGCGCCCATGTCCACGACGGTCTTCAGGTAGTGCAGCGTGGCCGCGTAGCAGCCGGCGTGGATGCTGTTGGGGTAGTTCTTCGGCGTCTTCGGCAGCACGCGTTTGGTGAAGGCTCGGGTGCCCTCATTCAAATCCCAATAGAAGCTTTCCGTCAGGTTCAGGCCTTGGGCGACGTCCAGGCCCAGCGCATGCACGTCGTTGATGAACATCAGCAAGGCGGCGAGCTTCATCGACTTGTTGATGCCGAATTCGGCCGCCTGCTTGATGGAGTTGACGGTGTCGCCGCCGGCGTTCGCCAATCCAAGGACCTTGGCGCCGCTGGCCTGCGCCTGCACCAGGAATGACGAGAAATCGGTGGTGCCGGGGAACGGATAACGTGCGGCACCGAGCACCTTGCCGCCGGCTTTTTTGACGAGGTCGGAGGTGTCGGATTCCAACTGCTTGCCGAACGCATAGTCGGCGGTCAGGAAGTACCAGGAGTCGCCACCCGCCTTCACCATCGCGCCGCCGGTCGATTTCGAAAGCATATAGGTGTCGTACACCCAGTGGATGAAGTTGGGCGAACACTGCTCCCCGGTCAGGGCCGACGACGCCGCGCCGACATTGAGATAAACCTTGTTCTTCTCCCGCACGACCGACTGCAGCGCCAGGGCGACCGATGAGGTCGGCACGTCCAGCAGCACATCGACTCCGTCGCGGTCGAACCATTGACGCGCCAGCGACACCGCGAGGTCCGGCTTGTTCTGGTGATCGGCCGAGATGATCTCGACGTTCATGCCCTTTGTGGAGACGCCGAAATCTTCCAGCGCCTGCTTTGCACAGACGACCGAGGTGACGCCGGTGGTGTTGGTGTAGGGGCCGGATTGATCGTTCATCACGCCGATTTTGATCGCCGCACCCTGAGCACGGGCCGGGCGGATCAAGGGCAGGGTGGTGGCTGCGGCCACCGTCGAAAGAGCGGAACGACGAGTCAGTAACATCGAAAAACCTTTATGCTTTCACTAGAGGGCAGCCACCCAGGTCGAGCGGGCGGAAGGCCTTGTCAGCCGGGGTGGACGCCACGGATTTGTAATAGTCCCACGGCCCCTTGCTTTCTGACGGCTTCTTCACTTCCCACAAGTAAGATGGGTGGATACACCGCCCGTCCACCCGGATAGATCCAGAACCAAAACAATCGTCGTCGGTCGGCATCGCCTTCATACGGGCGATGGTCGCGGCGCCGTCCAGCTTTGCCTGAACAACACCCACAGCGGTCACCGTCTTAAGGTAATGTAGCGACGAGGAATAGACGCCGGCCTGCACCATCGTCGGACGAATACCCGGCATCCTGGCTGTAAAGCGATCCGAGAATGCCCGGGCGCGGTCGTTCATATCCCAGTAGAACGCGTCGGTGAGCACGATGCCCTGCGCCACTTCCAGGCCAAGCGAATGGATGTCGGTCAAGAACAGCAGCAATCCGGCAAGCCGCATCTTGATCCCGAATTCTTTCGCCTGCTTGATCGTGTTGATCGTGTCGGAGCCGGCATTGGCGATGCCCAGCACTTTGGCACCGCTGGCTTGCGCCTGGATCAGATAGGATGAGAAATCGGCTGTCCCGGGGAACGGATAAGCGACGCTGCCCAGCACCTTACCGCCGGCGCCGGTGACGAAATCGGTGGTGTCGCGTTGCAGTGCCTTGCCGAAGGCGTAGTCGGCGGTGATGAAGAACCAGGAATCGCCGCCGGCCTTCACCATCGCGGCACCGGTCGATTGCGCGAGCATGTAGGTATCGTACACCCAATGGATCGTATTGGCGTTGCACGCCTTCCCCGATAGGTCGGAGGTCGCGGCGCCGGAATTCAAATAAACCTTGTTCTTCTCCTGCGCGACGTTGGCCACGGCCAGGGCAACGCCGGAATTGGTGGCCTCGACGATCAGGTCCACGCCATCCCGGTCAAACCATTGGCGGGCAATGGTGACCCCGACATCGGGCTTGTTGAGATGGTCGCCGACCACAACTTCGACGTTGAAGCCCTTGGCGCCGAATTCCGCTGCTGCCTGGCGCGCCGCGGCGACAGCACCCGGGCCAGCCAGATCCTTATAAGGGCCTGACATATCTGTGAGGCAGCCAATTTTGATGGCCGGTTGGGCCTGCGCATGTGCAGCGCGGTGCGGCGCGGTCGCGGCGGCAGCCGAAGCAAGCCCACCCAACGTAACGTTTCTGCGTGAAAGGTTCATGACATCAATTCCATCCGAAGCCTTTTGAAAGGCGCCTCGGTTTTCCTTGCCGCACAGTTTACCAGGCGGGCTGGCGCCGCCATTCAGTCAGACGCCCAGATACTCATGCAGCTTGTCCATGCTGCTTTCGAGTGCGTGGTTCGGGATCATGTCAATAATTTTGCCGTGTTCCATGACGTAATGACGGTCGGCGACCGTTGCGGCGAAGCGGAAGTTCTGCTCCACCAGCAGCACCGTGAAACCGCGGTTCTTGATTTCCCGGATCGTACGGCCGATCTGCTGCACGATAACCGGCGCCAGTCCCTCGGTCGGTTCGTCCAGCAGCAGCATCTTGGCACCGGTACGCAGGATGCGGCCGATCGCCAGCATCTGCTGCTCGCCGCCGGACAACTTCGTGCCGTGCGCGGTCTTGGCGCGTTCCTTGAGGTTGGGGAACAGCGTGTAGATCTCATCCACCGACAACCCGCCAGGGGCAACGACCGGCGGCAGCATCAGGTTTTCGGTGACTGACAGCGAACCGAAAATGCCGCGTTCTTCCGGGCAAATCGCGATGCCGGCCTTGGCGATCTGGTTCGGCATCAGCCTGACCATCTCGGCGCCACGGAATTTCACGCTGCCTTCACGGCGCGGCACCAGGCCCATGATGGATTTCATGGTGGTGGTTTTGCCGGCACCGTTGCGCCCCAGCAGGGTGACGACCTCACCTTCGCGAACCTCAAAATCGACGCCGTGCAGGATATGGCTTTCGCCATACCAGGCGTTCAGGCCCTTGATCTCAAGCATCGGCTGTCCCCAGATAGGCGGCGATCACTTCGGGGTTCTTGGACACCGTGGCATAGTCGCCCTCGGCCAGCACCTTGCCGCGGGTCAATACGGTGATCTTGTCGCAGAGTCCTTCGACGACCGACAAATTATGCTCTACCATCAGGATAGTGCGGCCTT
>JAYUEJ010000520.1:0-13630 GCA_043739265.1 Rhodopila sp.
GGCGGCTTTCAGCATCTGCGTGATACCGCGTGCTGCGATCAGATCTTCTTCTACCAAAAGGACCCGCACGACTTTGCTCCTTAACAAATGATGAATGAACGTTTACCACCATAGCGTGTTTTTTGCTATCAGAAATTCAACGTATTAGTGTAATTTTTACGAATTCTGGCTGTTCACGCAGAATTGCGTATGAATGAATGCAGAACATGACTGAAATTTGGATGTTGCAATATCAATGATACGTTTCAATCTCACCGATCGTGTCGATGCCTGTAAGGCCCGCCTCAACCGGGTCCAGACGGCCCAGATCAGCGGCACGGTCACCAATCTGCTTGGCCTGGTTGTAGAGGTTGAAGGACTGACCGGGCTGGCCGCCGTGGGCGACCGGCTGGCGCTGCGCGCGCGCGACGATCGGGTCATTCCGGCGGAGGTGATCGGCTTCCGTGATGCGGCTGTGCAGGCGATGGCGTACGGGTCACTCGACGGGCTGGCGTTTGGGTCCAAGGCGGATTTGCAGAATGCCGGACATGCCATGCTGGATGTCGCGCCGTCGTGGTTGGGACGGGTGATCGATCCGCTGGGCAATCCGCTGGATCAGGGTGGCATCCTTTATGGTGGTCCAACGCCGCGGGCCACCCGTGCGGCGCCGCCCGCCGCCAATATGCGCGCTCGGCTTGGTCCGCGGATCGATTTGGGGGTTCGCGCGTTGAACTGCTTCGCGACGTGCCGGCAGGGCCAGCGACTGGGATTGTTCGCCGGGTCGGGTGTCGGCAAATCGACTTTGCTGTCGATGCTGACGCGCGGCACGGCATGCGACGTGGTGGTGCTGGCCCTGGTGGGCGAGCGCGGCCGGGAGGTGCGTGAGTTTATCGAGAACGACCTTGGACCGGAGGGGTTGGCGCGGTCGGTGGTGGTTGTGGCGACCTCGGATGCGCCGCCGTTGATGCGGCGTCAGTGCGCCTACACGGCGATGACGGTGGCGGAACATTTCCGCGACCAGGGTCTGTCGGTCTTGCTGCTGATGGACAGCGTGACCCGGTTTTGCCTGGCATTACGGGAAATCGGCCTTTCGTTGGGGGAGCCGCCGGCGACGCGCGGGTATCCGCCCAGCGTGTTCGCCGAACTGCCGCGCCTGCTGGAACGGGCGGGTCCCGGGCCGGTGCGGTCGGACGGGGAAGCGGGGCACATCACCGGCCTGTTCACCGTGCTGGTGGAGGGCGACGACCATAACGAACCGGTGGCCGACGCCGTTCGCGGCATCCTGGACGGGCACATCGTCATGGATCGCAAGATCGCCGAGGCGGGCCGTTATCCTGCGATCGACGTGCTGCGTTCGTTGTCCCGCGCCGCTGCGTCCTGCCTCAATGAGGGGCAGACGGCAACGGTCGGGCGCGCGCGGTCGATTTTGTCGCTGCATGGCGACATGGTGGATTTGGTTCGGCTGGGGGCGTATCGCGCCGGGACCGACGCGGCGGTGGATGAGGCGTTGCGCCTGACCCCGGCGATCGAGGATTTTTTGCGCCAGTCGCCCGGCGACCAATCCGGGTTTGGCGAAGCGTTCGATCGGCTGAACCAGGCGCTGGGTGATTAGCGGTGATGACGCCGGGGAGCCAGTGCCAGAATGGCTCGTGATCCACTGTCTGTCCTTCATGCGGTGCGCCAACGCGCTGTCGAACAGGCACGCCAGGCGTTGGGCGCCTGTCTTCACAATGAAATCGCGGCGGCGGACCGGATCAGAAGGCTCGACGATGCCGTGTCGGCGGATCGGGATGCGGCCGGCGCGGTGGCGGACGATTACCGGTTTTTGGAGATGTTCGCGCTTCGGCAGGCAACCCTGCGAACCGATCGGTGCACCGCGGCGGCCGATTTGGCGACGGCCGAGGCTTGTTCTGGCGTGGAACGCGCCGCCGTCGTCGTAGCCCGAGCGGCGGCTGAAGCGGTGGAGCAACTCATGGGCGAACGGGCCGCCGCCGAACGGGCCGAGGCGGACAGACGGGAGCAGCACGCGCTGGACGATATCGCCCGCCCGCGCCAAAAGCCCGCGCGCGCGGATCGGCGCGTTGAGCCGGGTTCGGCCGTTCACGCGGAATTGCCATTCTGACGATCGTTTTCAGGCGACCAAACATCGCACCCATGCGTTGAACTGGTCTGCCAAAACCAGTGAGAACATCAGGGTGGAACAACACGGCCTGCATACTGTCCTCGTTGTCGAGGACGACATGATGGTGCGGATGCCAATCGCCGAGTATCTCCGGGCCTGCGGTTACGCGGTGCTGGAAGCCGGCAATGCGTGCGAGGCGATCGCGGCGCTGGATTCCGGGGTGTCGGTCGGCCTTGTGTTCAGCGATATCCGCATGCCAGGCAAGATGGACGGACTGGGTCTGGCGGCATGGTGTCACGCGCATCGCCCCGCATTGCCGGTCCTGCTGACCTCGGGCTACAGCGGCTTGCGCAACGGGCTGGCGGTGTCAGTGCCTGGAACCGGCTTTATCGAGAAACCTTATTCGCAGATGCAGGTGGAGCGGCGGATCGCCGCACTGTTCGACCATTGATCGCGTTATCGTTTGACCGGTAACCGACGCGTGGTCGTTCGTCGCCACGATTAAAACACTTGGTTCGGCTCTAACGGTGTGGCAACAAAGCGGACTTTAAGTGCCCGCTTTACAGTCAACTGCCCCAGATCGAGCCGCAATGTCCTTAGCTTCCAGTCGAACGCTTCGCCCGGTCACCGAACCTGCCAGGCTGATGGTGTCAGCCATCAGCCTGGCTTTGCTGTTGTCCGTGCTTGGCGTCGTGCTGTTCATCGCCCTGCGGTCGCCGCTGAAGGACGATATCGCGTGGTTGCTGTATGTCGCGCGGCGGTGGCTGGCGGGGCGTGAACTCTACGTCGATGTGGTCGAGGTCAACCCGCCGCTGATCGTCTGGATATCCGCCATTCCGCTGGAAATCGCGCGATGGCTGGATGTAGGCCCGAGATTCGTCGCGATGCCGGTGTTTGTCAGTCTGGTTCTTGGCTGCGCCTGGTGGGCGGCGAGCCTGTTGCGGGCGCAGGGCGGGATCTTCGCGCAACCTCTGCCGGTGTTTGCCGCGATCGGTTCGGCCCTGCTGATCCTGCCTGCCGCCGATCTGGGGCAGCGCGAGCATCTGCTGGTCGCCGCGTTTCTGCCGTATCTGGTGCTGTTCGCCCAATCGTTGGATGCCAGGGGGGCGTCAGGAGGGAGCCGGGCGTCGGTCGTTGCCTGGCTGGTGGCGGGTGGCGTCGCGGGATTGGGATGCGCCCTGAAGCCGCGTTACGGCGCGGTGTTCGCGGTGCTGGAGGGGCTGGCCTTCACGCGCGGGCTGCGACCCTGGCGGGTGATGCCGTTGGCGGCGGGGGCGACGCTCGTCCTCTATGCCGGGCTGGTGGCGATCCTTTGCCCCGCCTATCTGAGTCGTGCGGTGCCGATGGCATTGGCGCTTTATGGAGCGACCGACGTTCCATTCCTGTCGCTGCTGGCGGTCAGCGCGTTGCTGCTCAGCGGTCAGGTGGTGGCGATCGGGCTGCTGTGGCTGCGCCGGCGCAGCTTGCCGGATTACACCCTGATGCTCACGCTGCTGGTGTTCGCCGCCACCAGCACCGTGGTCTGTTTCGTCGATGGCAAGGACTGGTATTACCATCGTCTGCCGGCGACCGTGGCGACTGTGCTGGCACTTGTCCTGTGGACCGCGACGGAACTGGTGCAGCGTCGCTGGGTGATCCGTTGGCCTTTGGTTGTCGCGGGCCTTGCGGTTTCCGTTTTCTGTGCATCGTCCATCCAACGGCTGGAGCCGGAAGCCGTGAACGCGGTTGAACCGGCGCAAACAGCGGTGGACCGGCTGGAGCGGATTATCCGCACTGAACACGCGCGGACCTATCTTGCGTTTTCCGAATGGATCGCGCTGGGATTTCCGGTGGTGAACGAAACCGGGGTCGCCTGGGCGTCACGATTCGATTCCATGTGGGCCTTGAAGGGGGAGGTTTGGCGCGCGCGGTTCGACCCGGCGGCGGCCAAGGAATGGCCGATCGCGCGTTGGGTGGCGCACGATTTCATCGCCGGCTGTCCGGACATCGCGGTGGTCGATACGCGGGAGACAACGCAGTATATCAGCGTTCTCAGCGCCGCCGACCCCGCCTTCGCTCGTGTTTGGACGCGCTATCGGCCGATCGCCGCGTTCGATGGGCTGGTAGTTTACCGGCGGGCGCGGGCGGGTTGCCTGGATGTTTGGGTCGCGGCGGAGTCAAAACCGGCGCTCGACGCGCATTAGGCGGTTTTTTTGGGGCGATCGGGGGCGTGCGATTGCCGAACCCTCGGGTCGGTTTTGGTGCAAACCCGCCGCGACGAGCCGAACAAATAGCGGGTCTCACGCAGGAGCGATTTGCGTTTTGTTGCCGGATTCGGGTCAGGTCGCCGGAGTGATCCGATAGGAGCGGCGGGATGAGGCTTTCATGGATGTCGGCGGCTTTGGGTTTGGCGGTCGGGCTGACCGTTTCGGTACAGGCGATCGCTCAGGTGCAACCACAGCCGTACGACGCGCAGCCGTATGAGACTCCGCGTTACACGCCCAGCGTGCCGGCCCCGCTGGACAAGTCCTACGGACTGCCGACGTTCGGCATGCCAGGGGCTGGTCTGCCGCAGCAGCGAGCGACGACGCCGGACATACCGCCGCTGGACAAAGCTGACTTGTTGAAGGCTCGGCCTGATTTCGATTTCGCCAAGGCGCGGGAATGGACGCCCGGGGGGACGGCGATGGAGACTCCGCTGTTCACGACTTCGGAAAGTCTGACGACGGGCGACACGACCCAGTCGGAGACCGGGGGTTTTGGAACTCAGGCGCCGGCGGGACGCAAGCTGGAAACCGGAGGATTTGATACGGATACGACACGGGGGCGGTAGGTCGTTTCTTTCGTTTGGCGATTTTGGTGGCCCGGTTTGGGGTGTTCGGCGACCGCGTCTTGTCAGAAACACCGGGCCGGAGCAGGTTTCTCGCCTGGGATACCAAAATTCCGAGGATGAAACATGGCGCTTATTCATTATGTCGTAACGGGCCGGGGGCTGCCGCCGATCGTGTTCGTGCATGGGTTTGCCTGCGCGCACGCCGATTGGGACGCGCAGGTGGCGCATCTTTCGCCGCGCCGCCAGACGGTTGCTGTCGATCTGCGCGGCCATGGGGCTAGTCCCGGTTCGGCGGCGGAGTGTTCGATCGAGCGGTATGGCGCCGATGTGGCGGAGGTGTTGCGGGCACTGGCGCTGCCGCCCGCGGTGTTGGTGGGCCACAGCATGGGATGCCGGGTGGTGACCGAGGCGGCGTTGCAGGCGCCGGCCCATACGGCGGGCGTGATCCTGGTTGACGGCAGCCAGTTCGCGGCGGCGATGGAGGCTTCGCTGAAGGCGCGTTTCGCCACCCCGGATGGGTATGCGACGATGGCCAACGCTATGTTCAAGGACATGTTCACCGCCAAGAGCGACGCGGCCGCGGCTGCGTCGGTCGTTGCGCGAGCCGAGCGTTTGCCGCGATCGATCGGGGAGAAGATGCTGGCGGATATTTTGCGCTACGATGTGGGACGTTTCGCGGCGTCTCTGGCCGGTCTGCGGGTGCCGGTGATGGCCGTGCAATCGACGTTCAGCAACGAAAAGCGTGAGAGGCAGACGATGCGCGAGGGGCAAAATACGCCGTTTCTTGACATGCTACGCGCCAATGTTCCGTCGGTGCGGGTGGAGATCATCGCGGATACCGGGCATTTTCCGCAGCTCGATGAAAGCGCGCGGACGAATAGGTTGATCGATATGTTTTTGGACTCGCTGCCGGCGGCGTGAACGGTGGAGGAGGGCGGTTTTTGGTGTCAGTTCATTCCAGTTGGCCTGACGCTGATTTCATGGACTACGTCTGGCGGGTGTTTCGGCTGATCCTTTCAACGCCGAGATCGCAGAGGCGCGGAGAAAACATTCCAATGCGCGCCCTGGAAAGGTCCGGCCGATGGGTCGTCTCGGGCCACACCACGGCGTACTGGGCGCTGGGTGTTTTAGTGATGTATTGGCGGCAGACGCCAGAAACAAGATGACTTTCATAGTGACTGGAAGCGGTGCGGCGCCCTTTCACCGTTGTGGCCTGGACATATGTCCAGGCCATGAGACGGGTGGGCGACGGCTTTCGACTGACGCAGCGTTTCCGGTCAGGGTGACAATACCTTAGCGGTAGTATCCACCGTGGCCGCCAAACAGCATGAATAGCACGATGATCACGACGACCAACGTGAGTCCGCCGCCGTAGTGCCTGCCGCCGTAGTAACCGGAACGGTAGCCGTAGTATCCGCCTCCGCCGAACAGCAGGAACAGGATGATAATCAGCAATATCAGGCCCATGGTGCTTGCCTTTCCGTTGTTGCCTGTCTTTGCTATCAGACAGAAGCCATGCGGAACCCAACCGAGGCCACGCGATGGCAATGCTGTAACAACGTAGCGGCGGGGCGCTGGTGGCGGTAAACATCCCGTTATGACCTTTTCCGTTTGGCATCCTGACAGCCTCGCCGACCGCCTGCCGTTCCTTCAACGGCGCGCGATCCTGACCCGAGCGGTGCGCGCCTATTTTCATGACCGGTCCTATATGGAGGTGGAAACCCCGTACGCGGTTGCCGCGCCCGGTGAGGAAGTACACTTGCGTGCCTTCGCCACGAGCCGAGACCATCCGGACGGCAGGCGGGAAAGTCTGTGGCTGCATACCAGTCCGGAATTCGCGATGAAGCGGCTGCTGGTGGGGGGGGCCGGCCCGATTTTCCAGTTTGCCCGGGTTTGGCGAAACGGTGAGGCCAGCGCCTTGCACGCGCCCGAGTTTACCATGCTGGAATGGTATCGCCCCGGTGCCGGCATGGACTCGCTGATCGAAGACACGACTGAACTATTGCGCTCTGTCTTACCGCCGGTCGTCTGCTGCCGCGGCATCGACACCGACCTGTCACGGTTCGAACGCCTGACCGTGGCGGACGCGTTCACCCGTTACGCCGGCGTCGATCTGCTGGCGATCGGGGAAGACGCGGCGGCTCTGGCCAGCGCCGCCGGCGCTCGGCTGCGGCTGGATGAAACCTGGGAGGACCTGTTCTTCCGCCTGCTGCTGGAGCGGATCGAGCCGAATCTCGGTCGCCGGCATCCCACCTTCCTCACCCATTGGCCCGCTGCCCAGGCCGCGCTGGCGCGCCGCGACCCGGCCGACCCCCGCGTCGCCGAACGGTTCGAGCTCTTTGTGTGCGGCATCGAACTGGCGAACGCGTTCGTCGAACTGACCGATCCGGTGGAACAGCGTGCCCGATTCGTGGCGGAGCGCGCACGCCGCCACGCGATGTACGGGCCGGACTGGCCGTTGGACGAGGATTTTCTCGCGGCGTTGGAACACGGCATGCCGCCGAGCGCGGGAATCGCCCTTGGGTTCGACCGGTTGGCGATGATTGCCTCGGGCGCTGACCGGATCGGCCAGGTGTTGTGGTTACCGTCCGCCGATCTCGTGTAATCAAAGGGAGTCCAGGGACGCATTACGACTACGGTCCGGGACCGTTTGGGTACTGCGGCGGCTTCCCGCCCACGGCCGTCACCCTGGCATGCGATACCATGTTTACCATCACCGGCAGTGTGGTGCGGGCATTCAGCCTGCGCGGGAATTCCCGCCGGTAGGCCGTTACTTCACCGTCGCCACTCGCAGCGCATTGGTCGTCCCCGCCTGACCGAACGGCACCCCGGCGGTTACGACGATCGCGTCCCCCGATTGGGCGAATCCCTCGGTCAGGGCGACCCGCCCGGCGCGGGTTACCGCTTCGGTCATCGAATGCACATCCGGCGTGACCACCGCATGCACGCCCCAGACCACGGCCATTTTGCGGGCTGTATCCTGGTTCGGCGTCAGGCCGATGACGGGGGAATCCGGGCGTTCGCGGGCTACGCGAAGCGCGGTGCCGCCTGACGCGGTGAATGCGACGATCGCCTTGGCGCCGATGGTGTGGGCCACCTGAGCCGACGCGGCGGCGATCGCGTCCGCGGCGTTCTTTTCGGTCGGGTTCCGGGAGGCGTCGATCATCTTGCGCCAACCGGCGTCCAGCTCCACCCGAGCAATGATGCGGTCCATCATGTTGACGGATTCATAGGGATATTGGCCGGCGGCGGTTTCGCCGGACAGCATCACCGCGTCAGCGCCATCGAACACCGCCGTCGCTACGTCGGATGCCTCGGCTCGGGTTGGGGCAGGGGCGCTGATCATGCTCTCCAGCATCTGTGTCGCCACCACTACCGGTTTGCCGAGCGCCCGAGCGAGGCGGACGATGCGCTTTTGGGCGAGCGGGACTTCTTCGGGCGGCAGTTCGACGCCCAAATCGCCGCGCGCCACCATCACCGCATCGGTCAGCGCCAGGATTTCCTCCAGGTTGTCCAGCGCCTGCGGCTTCTCCAGCTTCACCATCACCCAGGCGCGGCCGGCGATGAGGCGTTGGGCCTCGATCACGTCCTCGGGGCGCTGCACGAACGATAGCCCGATGTAGTTGGCGCCGTGCGAGACGGCGAACTCCAGATCCGCGCGATCCTTCACCGTCAGCGCGGGGATCGGCAATACGACGTCGGGGACGTTGACGCCTTTGTGGTCCGACAGCGGGCCGCCCACCACGACCTCGGTTTCCAGTGCATCGGCCCGTTTGTGGATCACCCGCAGCCGCAGCTTGCCATCGTCCAGCAGCAGGGAGGAGCCGATCGAGGCTGCCTCGATAATCTCCGGATGCGGCAGGTTGACGCGTTGGGCGTTGCCCGGTGTGGCGTTGAGGTCGAGGCGAAATTTTTGTCCGGTTTGCAGGTGGACCCGGCCGCCGCCGAACCGGCCGACTCGCAGTTTCGGGCCTTGCACATCGGCCAGGATGCCGATCGGGCGGTCGAAGTGCTTTTCCAGATCCCGGATCATGGCGAAGCGGGCGGCGTGATCGTCATGCGTGCCGTGGGAGAAATTCAGCCGGAAGACGTCGGCGCCGGCCTGGAACAGGCGGATCATCACCTCCATGGTGGAACTGGACGGTCCCAGGGTGGCGATGATCTTGGTGCGGCGGCGGCGGCGCAACTTGGGGCGGACGGCCATGGGCGATTCCCTTGCGGTTAGGTGGGGCGATACGTCACGGGCGGAGGGGCTTGGGTGAGCGTGTTACAGGCCCGCGGCCGTTTGTCGTCATCCTGCCGTTCGATGACCGGAGCGGTCGATAGCGCAAGATTTCTTACACGGAGACAGCCGAAGGGCGGCGAAGAACCACGGAGATAAGATTAGGCTTCATGCCAATGCTGGCGGGTGGAGGCGCCGTCCGGCCCCCGGGTTGTTCCTCCGAATCCGGCCGCTGCATGGACTACCCGACCAGGATCGCCCTGATATCGTTCACATTGGTGAGCGTCGGACCGGTCACGATCAGGTCGCCGATCGCCTGAAAGAAATTATGGCTGTCATGGGCGGCCAGCATGGTGCGCGCATCCAGCCCCTTGGCGCGCGCCCGGGCCAGTGTATCAGGCGTCAGCAGCGCGCCGGCGATTTCGTCCATGCCATCGATGCCATCGGTATCGCCGGACATGGCCCAGACGCCGGGGGCGGCGTCCAACGCGATGGCGAGGCTAAGCAGGAACGTGGTGTTGCGGCCGCCGGCGCCGGCGGATGCGCCGGACATCGTCACGGTTGTTTCGCCGCCGGACAGCAGCACCGCGGGCGGTGGCAGCGGATGGCCCCGGGTGCGGACGGACCGCGCCATCCCGGCCATGACGATGGCCATCTGGCTGGCCTCGCCCTCCAACGCATCGCCCAGGATCAGCGGCGTCAGGCCTAGCGATCGGGCTTTGGCGGCCATGGCGTCCAGGGCCATCATCGGGGTTGCGATCATGCGGAATTCCGCGTTTGGCAGGCTGCCGGGTTTTGGCGTTTCGTCGTCATCTTGTGCCAACCTGGCGGCTACGGCGGGCGATGGGACGATGCCGTATCGGGCGATCAGGGCGCGGGCGCCGGCAAACGTCGTGGCATCCGGGACGGTGGGGCCGGAGCCGATCACCGCCGGGTCGTCTCCCG
Source organism: Rhodopila sp. (assembly GCA_043739265.1). GTDB lineage: Bacteria > Pseudomonadota > Alphaproteobacteria > Acetobacterales > Acetobacteraceae > Rhodopila. Next base: position 10,081 of record JAYUEJ010000520.1, read on the forward strand.
GCACGTCGCTGATCGCCAGGGTCACGACGCGGGCCGGTGCGGCGGCGGCGGCGAGGCGGCCTCCCTTGATGGCGGACAGATGTTTACGGACGGCGTTCATCTCGGTGATGTTGGCGCCACAGGCCAGCAGCGCGCGGTTGATCGCCTGTTTGTCGGCCAGGGTCAGGCCGGGGACAGGGGCCGCCAGTAATGCCGACGCGCCGCCTGACATCAGCGCGATGACCAGATCGTCCCTTGTGAGGCCCTTGACGCGTTCCAAAAGTCTGATTGCGCCGCGATGGCTGTTGTCGTCCGGGACCGGGTGGGACGCTTCGATGACCTCGATTCGGCGAGTTGGAACGGCGTGGCCGTAGCGGGTGACGACGGTGCCCTCCATTGCGATATCCGGCCAGGCGTCTTCCAGCGCAGCGGCCATGACGGCGGCGGATTTGCCTCCACCGACGACAATGCAGCGGCCTTTCGTCGGCTTCGGCGGCAGGTGGCGCGCCAGCACGGCGCGCGGGTCGGCTGCCGCGATGGCGGTGTCGAACAGCGTGCGCAACGCGGCGCGGGCCGTCGTGTCGTTCCAGATCGTGTCGGGGGGCCAGGGTATTTCCCGGGACATCGACGATTTCCTCTCTTTTTCCGCACCGGGGACTATGGCGAAGCGCGACGAAGCGCGCCATCTTCCGCGTAGCCGATCAGGAGACCAACATGACCGCACCCGCCTTCGATACCGCGACCCGCACCGAACTGGAGGCCGCCGCATTCCGCCGCCTGGTGGCGCATCTGCGCGAACGATCGGACGTGCAGAACATCGACATGATGAACCTGGCCGGATTCTGCCGGAACTGCCTCAGCCGATGGTACCGCGAGGAGGCCGCGACTCAAGGGATTACGATCGCCGATCCGGATGCCAGGGAAATCGTTTACGGCATGCCTTACAAGGAGTGGCAGGCGAAACATCAGGTCGAGGCTTCGGCCGACCAGAAGGCGGCGTTCGTCAAGGCAAACCCGGGGCACTGATCGCAGCTTTGGTCTGATACCGTTGCCTCATTGGCATCGGACCATGCTGCGAGTGGCAGTTCGGCGCAGATGCACGCGGATGATCGCTGATCGTCGTTTCTTTGGCACGGTCTGGGATGTTTGGGTGCAGCCTGCGTTGACCCGCGCTCAATCGTTTCCCATTGACCGCGACGCCCCCCGAAGCTATCCCCGCCCGCCCTGCCTAGCGGAGAGAAACCATGGCCAAGCCGGTAAGCGAAGAAGAAATCAAGTCCGGCGGGGTCGCGGTGGATCGCCTGCGCAGCCTGGTCGAGCGCATCGAGCGGCTGGAGGAAGAGCGCAAGGCGCTGGGCAGCGACATCAAGGACATCTACGGCGAGGCGAAGTCGGCCGGGTTCGATCCGAAGGTGCTGCGGCAACTGATCCGCATCCGCAAGCAGGAAGCGGCCGAGGTGGAAGAGCAGGAAACCATGCTGGACATTTACCGCCGCGCGCTGGGGATGTAGCACGAAGGCCGCCGCAGGCGACGTGCCGCCGCCGATCCCGTAGAGCGTTAGCCGGAAGAGCGAACACGGTCCTGCTCCTGCTCCTGTTTCGCGAGCCATTGCATCACCCTGAGATCGGTTCGCGATTCCGGTTCGGATCGTATTGCTCTAAGCTGCCATTGGCGGATCGGGGCGAGCGAGGGTGATGGTCAGGCGTGCAGCGGCAACGCGAACGGATGACGCGAGGCAGGGCCTGTTACTGCGCGGCTTTTCGGTCGATCCGGGGCTTGGCGGCGAACGGATCGAGCGACTGCCGTTTCTGTCGCACGGCCGCGTCGCAATTCAGCTTCAAAGCCAGCTGACCTTCCTGATCGGGGAGAATGGCTCCGGCAAGACGACCCTGCTGGAGGCGATCGCGGCGCGTTGCGCCATCCGCCCGGGCGGCGGTGGAAGCTATGCCGAGACCGAGGATGACCGGGAGGCAACCGCGATCTCCGCCGCGGTGGAGGTGACATTCGTCGGACGCCGGCCGAAAGGCCTTTTCCTGCGTGCCGACCGCTTCGCCGAGACGATGGTTCGGGCGGGCCGGTTGCCCATGGCCACGACCGGCGAATGGCGGCTGGCAGACGAGCAAAGCCGTGGCGAGGGCGTGCTGTCGCTGTTGACCGCTCGGGTGGATGCCAGCGAAAACCTGCTGTTTCTGCTGGATGAGCCGGAGACCGGGTTGTCGCCGCAACGGCAGATGGCGCTGCTGTGCCTGCTGGATGCGCTGCATCGGGATGGCCGGTCGCAGGCGCTGGTGGCGACGCATTCGCCGATCCTGATGAGCCATCCGGGGTGCGATCTGCTTTGGGTCGATCAGGACGGCATCACTCGGCGGCCGTTGGCTGACGTGCCGCACTGGCGCGATATGAACCGCTTTATGCGCGATCCGGATACGGCGCTGAAGCGGTTGCTGGATTGAGTGACTGGGTCAGCGCACTGGCTAGCGTTTGCCGTAGGTGACGTCGTGATCGGGCGCGATGGTCAGCAACCGAACGAAATTGCTGTCCCGATAGGCAGTAGCCCGTCTGGGTTGCGTGATACGCAGCGAGTAGATCGCGGCGACCCCGGCCGGAGGTGCGAGGCTGGCGATTCTTTTCCACTTCAGGCCTTGGTCTCGATAGACCTGGGTCCAGGTCATGCGTCGTAGTTTATTCAACGTCTCCAGTGCGGAACGCCGCTCTGGTTTTTGCAAGGTTAGCAGTTTTTCCTGAAAGACCGGGTTGTTGGGGTCCAGCCTGACCAAAGCATCATTCTCAGGCCGGATCATTGAGCTTCGCCAGCACCGTATCGACATCACCGTCGTTTGGCGGGTTCTCCCGCGCCCAGGCCAACGCCCTTTCCAAATCGATGGCAGCAAGCGGGGTCTGGAGCCAGCGTTCGTTGTCCGGCACGACAGTCGCCGTTCTGATCAACCAGACGCCGGGTTCCTGCTCTTCGACCAGCACCTGCCGGCCCGCCAAATGCTTGCCGAGGGATATCTGGCCGTTTGCACCTATTGTCCTGATGCTACCGCGGTTTGGAATTGGCATGCCCATGGTTGCCTCCTGTGCATGCTTGCACGATTGCACGAATATAGTGCCGGCACCACTCCGACCACGTCGCCCGCCTTGGCCGGTGTGGAATTGTGTGTTGCCATTCTCGCCATGCGGACGTCTTGAGAATATCTTGAGGGTCGCGATCGCAGCCCGTTCGTGTGTTGGCTGGACGATGCCGAATCGGGGGTCACGACAAGAGCTGTGCGTTGCAGTACGACTCAGAAGAACTTACAGGCAACTTTTGTGGGGCAACAGATTGAAATTGCTTCCCGCTTCGGCTGGCGCGGCTTGTAGCTGGTGCGCCAAACCGGCGCGTTCGAGTTTGATCAGCCGGAGAGACGAGCCATGCGGATCAGGGCAAAACCGACGCAGCACCCCGAGACGCGCGCCAGCGATGCGGCGGTCGGCTGCCGCCTGAAAGCGGCGATGGCGTCCCACAAGCGAGGCTGGCCAGTTTGGAGCGGGGAATGACCGTGGTGGAATGCGACGTGCCCGCCGGGG
>JAYUEJ010000521.1:0-13623 GCA_043739265.1 Rhodopila sp.
GCGGCGGCGCTGAAGGCTCGGTTCGATGCCGCCGGGCTGCCGCGTATCGATTCGGTCAGCCATATCGTGCCGTTGCATATCGGGGAGGCCGCGCTTTGCACCAATGTCAGCCAGCGCCTGCTGAACGAGTTCGGCATGTATGCGACCCCGATCAACTATCCCACCGTGCCGCGCGGCGAGGAACGCCTGCGGTTCACCCCGGGTCCGCTGCATACCGACGCGATGATGGACGAACTGGTGGAAGCGCTGATCGCCATCATCCCGCGGGAGCGACGGCGCGCGGCGTGACAGGCGCATCATTTCCTGAAGGCCCATCATTTCCTGAAGGCCCGGCTTCCGCATGATCACTGAACTCGGCCACTTCGCCCTGATCCTGGCGCTGTTCGTCGCCATCATCCAGGCGACCGTCCCGCTTATCGGCGCCGCCCGCCGTCACCCCGGTTGGATGGCGGTCGGGCGTTCCTGCGCCCTGATCGGCTTCGCGCTGACCGCCCTGGCGATGCTGGCACTGATGCACGCGTATGTCGTGTCCGACTTCACGGTGATCAACGTCATCCAGAACAGCCACACCGACAAACCGCTGCTGTACCGGATCACCGGCGTATGGGGGAACCACGAGGGCTCCATGCTCCTGTGGGTGTTCATGCTGTCGCTTTGTTCGGCGGCGGTGGCGTTTTTCAGCGACAACCTGCCGCCGGCGCTGCGGGCCAGGGTGCTCGCCGTTCAGGGCATGATCGCGGTGGGGTTCCTGCTGTTTATCCTGCTGACATCGAACCCGTTCCTGCGCACCTTCCCGCCGGCCCCGAACGGCCATGGGCTGAACCCGGTGCTGCAAGACCCCGGCCTGGCCTTCCACCCGCCGTTCCTCTACCTCGGTTATGTCGGGTTTTCGGTCGCCTTCGCCTTTGCCGTCGCCGCCCTGATCGAGGGCCGGGTCGATGCCGCCTGGGCCCGCTGGGTCCGCCCCTGGACGCTGGCAAGCTGGTGCGCCCTGACCGTCGGGATCGCGATGGGATCCTGGTGGGCGTATTACACGCTGGGCTGGGGCGGCTGGTGGTTCTGGGATCCGGTGGAGAACGCGTCGTTCATGCCGTGGCTGGTCGGCACCGCGCTGATCCATTCGTCCATCGTGGTGGAAAAGCGCGACACCCTGAAATCCTGGACGGTGCTGCTGGCGATCATCACCTTCTCTTTGTCCCTGGTCGGCACGTTCCTGGTGCGCTCGGGCGTCCTGACCTCGGTCCACGCCTTCGCCACCGACCCCGAACGCGGCACCTTCATTCTGCTGCTGCTGATCGCCGCGATCGGCGGGTCGTTGACGCTGTATGCGATCCGCGCACCGGCGCTGAAGGGCGGCGGCCTGTTCGCGCCGTTGTCGCGGGAGGGCGCGCTGGTGTTGAACAATCTGCTGCTGTCCTGCGGCTGTGCGGCGGTGTTCCTGGGAACGCTGTATCCGCTGTTCCTGGATGCGATGAACGGCCCGAAGCTGTCGGTCGGGTTTCCATTCTTCAACCGCACCTTCGCGCCGATGATGGTGCCGATGGTGATCGCGGTCGGCGTCGGCACGATGCTGGCCTGGAAGCGAGGCGACCTACTGGGCGCGCTGCAACGGTTGTGGGTCGCGTATATCGCCACCGGCCTGACCATTCTCGTGGCTTGGTACGTCACCTATGGCGGCCCGGTGCTGGCGGTTCTGGGTCTCGGCCTTGCAGCCTGGCTGGCCAGCGCGGTGTTGACCGAATTCGCCGAACGCATCCGTCTGTTCCGCATCCCGGTGGGGGACAGTTTTCGACGGGCGATCCACCTGCCGCGCTCCACCTACGGGATGTCATTCGCCCATTTCGGGCTGGCGGTGTCGGTCGCCGGCTTCGCGGCGTCGGCATTCGACAAGGAGGCGATCGAGATCCTCAAACCCGGCGGCAGCATCGCCATCGCCGGCTATGAATTGACGCTGGATCGGGTGGACCACATCCAGGGGCCGAACTACGTGGCGGACGATGCCGTTATCCGGGTGACCCGCGACGGCGTATTGGTCACGACGATGCACCCCGAACGCCGCTTTTTCCCGCTGCAGAAGCAAACCACCGGGGAAACCGCGATCCGCACCAATCTGATCACCGACCTGTATGTCGCGCTGGGGGATTCCGACACATCAGGCCATTGGACGGTGCGGGTTTATTGGAAGCCGCTGGTGCCCTGGATATGGATCGGTGCGATCATCATGGCGTTCGGTGGACTCGTCAGTCTCAGTGACCGCCGCTGGCGTGTCGGAGCGGCCGCCCGAGCGGCTGGACGTGGTGCGCAACCAGTGGCGGCGGCTGGCGAATAGACCATGAAGCGGGCGTTTTATCTGCTGCCACTGGTGATCTTCCTGGTCATCGTGGGGTATTTCTCGGTCTCTTTGCGGCCGAACCACGACATCCACGAACTGCCCTCGGCGATGATCGCCCAGCCGGCGCCCGGGTTCGATCTCGCCGGCCTTGGCGGCAGCGCCCCGCTGGCCCTGGAGGGCCTGAAGGGGCACCCATTCGTCATCAACTTCTTCGCGTCCTGGTGCGTGCCCTGCCGGATCGAGCATCCGCTGCTGATGCGGATGGCGGCGCAGAACCATGTGCCGCTGTACGGCATCGCCTATAAGGACAAACCCGAGGATTCCGCCCGCCTTTTGGCGAATTTCGGTGACCCGTACAAACAGGTCGGGATCGACCGGGACGGCCGCGTGGGGCTGAACTTCGGGGTTTATGGCGTGCCCGAGACCTACGTCATTGACGGCGCCGGTATCATCCGCCGGCGTTTCGTCGGTCCGCTCAGTGCCGACATCGTGGACAAGGATCTTTTGCCCCTGCTCAAGCAGCTTGGCCAATCATGAGGACGTGGTTCGATCGCCGGCCCCTAAACGGCATGGCTCCAGCGTTTGGTGTCTATGGAGCCATCCGTAGGTCCTTGCCCGGACTGGTGTCGATCGCCGCCCTCTTATCGGTCGCCCCGTTCGCTGCCCGGGCGGTGGAACCTGGCGAACGCCTGCCGAACCCCGCCCTGGAAGCCCGCGCCCGCACGATCGGCGCGGAACTGCGCTGCATGGTGTGCCAGAATGAATCGATCGACGAATCCGGCGCCGACCTCGCCCACGACATCCGCCTGTTCGTTCGTGAACGGCTCACGGCCGGCGACGCCGACGCACAGGCCGTCCAGGCGGTGGTCAACCGCTACGGCGCCTTCGTCCTGCTAAGGCCCCCCATGGAACCGGCGACCTACGTCCTGTGGTACGGCCCGCCGCTCCTGGTCATGGCCGGACTGCTCGGCACCGTGTTTTGGCTGCGTCGCCGGCAATCGGTCGCCACTGACACAGTCCCGCTCACCGCCGAAGAACAGCGCCGCCTGGCCGGTTTGATGCGGGAGAATGACGTTTGATCCTGCCATTCCTGCTGGCGCTGCTGGCGTTCGGCACATTGCTGCCAATCCTGGCCCCGTTGCTGCGCGGCAGCCGGCCCGCACCATCGCGCGCCAGCTTCGATCAGGCGGTCTATCGCGATCAGTTGCACGAACTGGATCGCGACATCGCCCGCGGCCTGATCACCCAAACCGAGGCCGACGCCGCCAGGTTGGAGATCCAGCGGCGCCTGCTGGCCGCCGATAAACGGCCGCTCGCCCCGCCGCGGCTGGCGCGAAGCCCGGTGCTGGCAGCAATCGTTTTTGTCTTCGTCGCCGCCGGATCGATTTCCGGCTACCTCCGGCTTGGTGCCCCCAACCTGCCCGACGCACCCTTTGCCGCCCGTCCGGCCGTGGTCGCGCAGGATAACAAGCTGGAAAAGGCGACGGAAACCCTTGCGGCCAGGCTGAAACAGGACCCGGCCAACGCCGCCGATTGGGTGCGGTATGGCCGCAACCTGGCGATGCTGAGCCAATGGGATCAGGCCGAGGATGCCTACCGTCACGCCATCGCCCTCGGCCAGACCAACCCCGATATTCTTGGCGACCATGCCGAGATCATGGTGATGCAGGCCGGCGGCACCGTCACGCCCGCCGCCGAGACAGCGTTCCAGGCCGTGCTGAAGGCCGACCCTGGCAGCGGTATCGCCCGCTACTACCTCGCCATCGCCGCCATGCAGGCGGGCGAACCGCGCCAGGCGATCGGCTTGTTGCAGACACTGCTCGCCGAACTTCCGGCGGATTCGCCGTTGCGGCCGCAGCTTGGGCTGAAGGTTGCCGAGGCGGCGCACGCGGCGGGGCTTCCCGTGCCTGAACTGGCGCAAGGGGCGCAGGCGCCGGGACCGGACGCCAAGGCGATCGCCGAGGCGGCGGCCATGCCGGACGCCCAACAGGATGCCCAACAGGACGCAATGATCCGCGGCATGGTTGCCAATCTGGCGGCGAAACAGGCAGCCGATCCGTCGGGTCTGGATGGCTGGCTCCGCCTGGGCCGAGCGTACGCGGTGCTGCATGAAACGGACAAGGCCGTCGATGCCTTCAACCAGGCGATGAAGCTGCGGCCGGACGACGTCTCGATCCCCGCGCAGGCAGTGCGGACCTTGCTGACCGACCACCCGTCCGCCGACACAATACCGCCCGGCGTGATCGGTTTGCTCAAACGTGTCGAGGCGTTGGATCCCGAACAGCCGTTCATGCTGTGGTTTTTGGGGCTGGCCGCCGCACAGGACGCGCACCCGGATGACGCGCGGCGTTATTGGGGGCGGTTGCTGACGAAACTGCCGCCGGGCAGCGATGATGCGCGCGGCATTCAGTCGGCGGTGGACGCATTACCGAAGCGTTGATCCCGGAGGTAAACGCCGCAAGCCCAGCATTTTGTTGGCACTTGCGGTTGGTAGGGATCGGTGTCAGGCGGCGGAGCGGGTCAACTCCGGTGGTATCCGCCGCAGCAGCGTGCCGTGACCGGCGCCGGCGTGGCCGACTTCGTTCGCGGCAAGGTGGAAGTAGTTCGCGATATAGACCCGGACCGCGCTCGTGCGGCCCCCTGCGTGCCCGGCCGCTTCGATCTGACGCACCAGGGTGCTCATATCCCGCGCTTCGCGCTCGCAGATTTCTGTCAGCATGTCCCAGAGTTCCGGTTCCAGCCGCATGCTGGTCCGGCCGCGCTCCGCGACGACGTTACGGTTGATCAGACGACTGAGAGTCATTGGCCACCTCCTAATTGCCGGAGGGGAGCAGAACAGGAATTGATTAAGAGAAAGTTCACACGGACGAAAAAATCGAATCTTTTTGGCACGCGGTTGTAGTCAGACCGGCAGCGGCGCGTCTTTCATCCGCTCCATGCTGAACCGGCTGCTGACATTGCGCAGCGGAACCGCGGCAATCAGCTTGCGGTAAAAATGGTCGTATGACGCGATATCGGCGACCACAACGTGCAGCAGGTAATCGACATCCCCGCTCATCCGCCACGCATCGACGATTTCCGGCGTGTCCTGGATCACCTTGGCGAAGCGACCGAGCCATTCGCTGGAATGGTCGGCGGTTTCGACGGCGACGAAGACGGACACCGGAAGCCCGATCTTGTCGGCGTCGAGGATCGCGACGCGGCGTTGGATGATACCGTCTTGCTCCATCCGGCGGATGCGTTTCCAACACGGCGTTGGCGTCAGGCCGACCTTGGCGGCGATATCGGCGAGGGACAGCGAGGCATCCACCGAGATCAGCCGGAGGATTTCCCGGTCGAGGCGATCGATATCCTTGTCGGCAGCCATAGCGGGAGGTCCTTTCTCTCAAACCGGAAATTCGGCTGAAACTTTCTTCGGACCTCCCTTAACGGGTTATTCGAGAGAAGAAAATACTCCATTTACCAGAAGATTTTACGAAACGTGGAATTATCCCCCGATCTGCGCGGCGTGCTCCTCCGGTGTGCGCAATGTCAGGGCCAGAGCGTGCATGCCGCCCTGGTCCGCCGGCCCGAACTCGGCCGCCAGGGCAGTGTGGACGGCGCGGGAGCGAGCCACCCGGTTGAGGCCCTGGAAGGCCGCGCTGACCAGCAGCACGCTGTAGTGGGATTGGCCGCCAGCCTGGGCGCCTGAGTGGCCGGCGTGCTGGGCGCTGTCGTCCTGGACGGTCAGCATGACCGGCGCGAAGGCCCGGGTCAGGGCTGCGTGCAGGCGGTCGGCTCGGTTGGGGGCGGTTGGATGTGTCATGAAGGTGTTATCGCGCCTTCGGCCGGTCGCGCCAACTTCATTGCCGCCACTCTTGCCGCCAGTAGCGCCCAACCGGCCAACCAGCTATGGTGAGGAACGGCTTAACGGCATGGGGAGAACGCCTATGACCACGTTTCACGAACGGGAACAGGCATTCGAGGCAAAGTTCGCGCATGATGAGGAGTTTCGTTTTCTCGTTACCGCACGTCGCGATAAATTGGTTGCTCAATGGGCGGTGGAACAGCTTCGGTTGTCCGGCCTGCCCGCGGCAGACATAACCACTTCAGTAATGGCAGTGCGCGACGGAGCAGGACACGACGAACGAATGCTCAACCACTTGGCGAAAGTGTTTTTGCAGTACGGCAAAAGCGTCCAGGACGCTGATTTCGCGGCTGTGCTGACCAGGTGCGCGACACAGGCCCGACAGCAAGTTCTGGACGGTTCGCATGGTGCAACCGGATGAGTATGGCCCGGGCCGGTCGGTAATTCTGGGCGTGCCGGCTAAATTCACTGAAGCCATGGCCGCGCGAAACGCACGACTCCTTGGTGCCATCCGAGACAATCCATCGGCCGGTCTTTTCCGCGGCGCGCAATGAAATTTTTCTCTGGGGATCTGGGGCTCTGGGGCCTCTGCGCCCTCGGCGTTAAAAGGAGCAGCCGAAAAACCCGCCAGATTTCGCCCGTAGCGCGGTGGCAGGCGACCCGGAAATAGCCGCCGTTTCGAAAGTCGGTGGCACATTCCGCCCGCGTGCTACGAAAGTGCCAAGCCCCTTTCACACCGGTTCCAGTCACCGTGAAACCGTTGAATTCCGCCGTGCGGGCAGAGCAATCTGGTAAAGAAACGAACCTGGAACGCCAAGGCCGCCAGGAAACCAAAAAAGACGCCCATAAGGGCTGATGCATCAGCCTCGGGCCGGCCAGGGGCCGGTTGAAGCCCGCCATGCTTCGGTGTTCGACGGTGAACTCGGTATCCTGGCGGTTTCCTTGGCGACCTGGCGCTTCAACTTCAAGGTGCACCCGATTGCCCCGGTGGTGCGGGGACACGACGGCTTGACGCCACGCAGCGCAAGGTCGCTATTCTTTTGCAATTCAGCGCGGGAAGGAACCGAAGTGACGGTTCGCGTCGTTGCCACGATCAACGCGGCGCCGGGATCTAAGCAAACCGCCGTCTTCCAGGGCGCGCTGAACCCCGGCGGGCCGGAGGCAAGATGACGTGACCCGCCCTGAAACTCGATACGCCAAAAGCGCGGATGTTCATATCGCCTACCAGGTCATGGGCGATGGCCCCATCGATATCGTTTTCGTCCAGGGGTTTATTTCCAACCTCGAGGTCCAATGGGAAGACCCCGGCCTCACCCACCTCTTCAATCGGCTCGGTGCTTTCGCGCGACTGATCGTCTTCGACAAACGCGGATCAGGCCTGTCCGACCGCGTCACCGACATGCCCAATCTGGAAACCCGGATGGACGACGTTCGCGCCGTCATGGATGCGGCGGGTTCCCGCCAGGCGGTGCTGATCGGCGCGTCGGAAGGCGGCCCGATGTCGATCCTGTTCGCCGCGACCTATCCGCAACGAACACGCGCGCTGATCCTGTATGGTGCCTACGCCCACTTCTATTCCTGGGTATTGTCGCCCGAACAGGTAGAGGCATTCGTTTCTTCTGCGGATGAGAATTGGGGAACCGGCGGCAGCCTTAAGAGTTTCGCACCGAACATGGTGGCAAACGAACGATTCCGCGCCTGGTGGGCACGATTTGAGCGGCTGGGCACCAGCCCGGCCGGTGCGGTCGCTCTTGCTCGCATGAATGGTCAGATCGACGTGCGCGGCATCCTTAAGACAGTGCGCGTGCCCACGCTGATCATTCATCGCGACCACGATGCCCGCGTCAACGTCGCCGCCGGCCGCTACCTCGCCGCCCATATCAGCGGGGCGAAGCATGTCGAAATTCCCGGCACCGATCATCCGATCTGGGTCGGGGACACCGATCGTGTCATTGATGAGATCGAGGAATTTCTCACCGGCGTGCGGCCGATTCCGGAACCTGACCGCGTGCTGGCAACGGTGCTGGCGGCTGATCTCACCGACGCCGCGAAACCCGCCGCCAGACGCGAGCGGCTTTGGCTCGATCGCATGCAGCGGTTTCGCGACGTCGCGGCGACCGCCCTGGCGCAGTATCGGGGACGCGAGATCGGCAGGCGGCCGGATGGGACGACCGCCCTGTTCGATGGACCGGTGCGGGCGTTGCGCTGCATGATCGCGATGCGGGAAGGCGCGCGGCAACTCGACATGGCGCTGCACGGGGGTGTCCATACCGGAGAGGTTGAAGTCACCGGCCAAGAAGTCGGCGGTTCCACGCTTCACATCGTCGCTCGGATCGCGGCGGTCGCGCATGCGGATGAGGTTCTGGTCTCGACCACGGTCCGCGACATCGTTCCCGGTTCGGGACTGCATTTTGCCGAAGCTGGCGACCGATTTTCCAACAGCGGCGGCGATATGCCGCGGCTGTTGATTCTCGATGAAGACGCAGGCGCGGTGTCGCCGTCCAATACTCCGCGTGGCTCGGCGGCGGTGCAACTGAGCCCTCGAGAGCGCGAAATACTCGCGGTTCTGGCGCGGGGCCTGACGAATGCCGAGATCGCGATGCAGTTCAAACTCAGCGAGCACACGGTCAAACGACACGTCACCAACATTCTGACCAAGCTCGATCTGGCCAATCGTTCGGCCGCCGCGGCGTTCGCTGTACAGCATAAGTTGCTCTGACACCTGTTCGCCCGGCAATACGTCGAATTAGCCATGGTGCCCTGGCTCTTTCGGGCGATGCGGGCGAACAAAGAACACGCCAGTATCACCTTCATCGATAAACCAGGGAGGCAGACGATGCAAAGCAGCACACAACACCTACCGGTTGCGATCGACCAAGAGAAACTCAATGCTTTTGTCGGACGCATGCTGGGCGACACGGGCGCGACATTAAGCGCCGCGCTCATCATCGTCGGCGACAAACTGGGCCTGTACAAGACATTGGCCGAAGCGGGACCGATGGACCCCACAACGCTCGCCCGCCGCACCGGGACGGCAGAGCGGTATGTACGCGAGTGGCTGGCGGCGCAGGCGGCCTCGGGGTACGTCACCTATGACCCGTCGTCGGAAAAATTCCACCTCGAACCGGAACAGGCGATGGTGTTCGCGGAGGAATCCAGCCCGGTTTTTCTTGCCGGCTTCTTCGAAATCGCCGAGGCCACATTCCGAGCGGTACCGAAGATCGTTGACGGATTCCGGTCGGGACGCGGTGTCGGCTGGCATGAACATCATCGTTGCCTGTTCTGTGGCACCGAACGTTTCTTCCGCACAAGCTATCTGCACCATTTGGTCGGCGAATGGCTGCCCGCTCTCGACGGCGTGGTGGACAAACTGCAGCGCGGCGCAACAGTGGCCGATGTCGGGTGCGGGCATGGCGCTTCGACCATCCTGATGGCCAGGGCATTTCCGAATTCGCACTTCTTCGGTTTCGACTATCATTCACCCTCGATCGAGCAAGCGCGCCAGGCGGCCGACGCAGCCGGCATTGGCGACCGCATCACGTTCGAGGTCGCGGCCGCCAAGGATTTTCCCGCGCGCGGCTACGACCTCGTTACGTTCTTTGACTGCCTGCACGACATGGGCGATCCGGTCGGCGCGGCGGCCCATGTTCGTTCCGCTTTAAAACCGGACGGCACTTGGCTGATCGTTGAGCCATTCGCCCATGACCGGCTTGTGGACAACCTCAATCCGGTTGGGCGCATCTACTACGCCGCCTCGACGATGATCTGCACGCCCGCATCGCTGTCGCAGGAGGTCGGGCTGGCGCTTGGCGCGCAGGCCGGAGAATTGCGTTTGCGGCAGGTCGTCACCACGGGCGGCTTCACGCATTTCAGGCGCGCGACGGAGACGCCGTTCAACCTGATCCTGGAGGCCCGCCCCTAACGCGGCCGGCGATATTTTTGTTGCTTCACCAGAAGGAGAACGCCACCATGGACATGCTCACCATACCGGTCCTTCGCCGAGCCATTGAAAGCCGCGATGGCCAAACCCTTGCCGGCTTCTATGCTGACGACGCCATGCTACGGATCATCGATCAGGCGAATCCTCCTGGCCGGCCGCTGGAAATCACGGGCCGAGCGGCGATCACGGCGTATTATGACGACGTCTGCGGACGCACCATGACCCATCGGGTGGATTCCGGCATTATCGAAGGGGACCGGCTCGCGTTCACCCAGACCTGCACCTATCCCGACGGAAAACGCGTGTTCTGCTCTTCGAATCTGGAACTCGTCGGGGGCAAGATCGTGCGCCAGGTTTCGATCCAGGCGTGGGACCCGTAAGTCATTACGGCTACAATCCGTCTGGTGTACATGGAGAAACAAACATGTCGGCATTTAACGTCGTAAAATTCCGGGTGAAGCCGGGGCAGGAGACCCGGTTTCTGGACGCGCATCGCGGCGGGAAGGCACATTGGCCAGGCTTGCTGCGCGGCGTGATGACCAGGACCGGCGATCGGACCTATTGCCTGATCGGCGAATGGGCGGACGCCAATGCGATGACGGAAGCACGCGGCAAGATGATCGCGACCCTCGATAGTTTCCGCGAAACACTCGAATATCTCGGTTCCGGGCTCGGTTTTACCGATGCGGTGTCCGGACCGGTCGTGCTTGATCTCACACACAGCCCGTAACGGTCGCGGATCGGGTGGGAGTGGGACGCAACCCCGCTCCCACCGCTTTATAATACGAATAAGTAACGTATGACGACTTGCGTCATACCTGACCAGGACGGCGGCCGCGTCGGGCTATCGGATGGCCAGGCGGTCCCGGATGTCCGGCAGATGCTCCCGGCCCCAGTAAATCTCTCCGGCACAAACGAACGTTGGAACGCCGAACACCCCCGTGGCCTCGGCGGCGCGGCCGATCGCCGCCACCTGCGCGCACAAGGCATCGGATTCCGCAATAAATCCCGCGGCGTTCGCGCCGGATTCAGTAAGGATTTCCGCCAGGGCGCCAACGTTCTCCAGGTCCAAAGCTCGTTGCCAGAAGCGTTCGAATACAGCGTCGTGATAGCGGCGGAACACGGCGTCTCCGGCACGCTGGGCAAACAGCATGCCGGCGGCGGACAGGGTGGAATCCCAAATCTTCTGCGTCCCCCGGATCGTCAGGCCGCGCTTCGCGCCCTCGCGCCGGCAATCCATGTAGCTGTAGCGCACACGGCGCCATTGATGGGCATTGCGGTCTTCATCAAGCACGGCACCCGCCGCGTCCACACGCGCCGAACCCAGATAGCTGGGAATGTCGAGGATGTAGGGCCGCCAGTCGAGGCGGACGCGAAAGTCGCGCTCCAGCGCATACGCGAGGTCCTTCGCCAGGTAGGCGTACGGACTTTTGTAATCCGTATAGACAATGATGGTCTGGGTTTCGGTCATTGGTCTGGCTTCTTTAAATCCGCGGTCATGCGGGGACAACGAGAACAGCACGTTTCCATGCAGATGGCACTATCGGGGGCGCTCTCTCCGTCATGGCGGGACAGGTCCGGAAGCGGACGGTCGAATGCGATTACCCCAGGTTCCGCTCTTTATTGGGATTGCGCCGGGCTGCGACTGACCTAGATTCGGACATTCTGCTCCTGTCGTTCAGGTGCCGTTCCGAAACCTCTAAAGCCACAGGAGCATGCCATGGCCGAAGCCAGCGAAGACAAGGGTGCCGACTTCCAACGCGGCTGGGACGCGGCCCTGCTTGCCGTTCGCGATTGGCACGCGGCAAAGGCGAAGCAAGCCCTTGTGCAGTCGAGGCGAAGCCGGTTCCCGAAAAATCTGGAACGCGAGGCGGAGGTTCATAAGCATTCAGCAGAACTGATCGTCACCCTGAGCCCGGACGACGTCTGATCAACGCGCCGATCCTGAACGGACCGACAGCCCGCGCGCCATCATCAGGCCGAGGTCGCCGGGACGGTCGCTGAATTCTTTCATCGTCCGGTAGGGTACCGCCGTGACCTCGGCGATGAAGTTCAGTTTTTGCGCCACATCGAGCGCGCTGAAGCGACCGGATTTCGGCAGCCGCTCGAACAACGACGCCACCGATTGGAGCGTTCGTTGCGGAATGATCGCCAGCACCTTGTGGTGTTCCGGCGTGATGTCGTTACTGGTGAGGACGCGCGACAGGTTGGCCGGGGCCGCTGCGACCGCGCTTTTTTGCGGCGGCGGCGTGGCTGTCAGCTCGCTGGTTCGGAATTCTGTTTCGACTCCGTTGGCCTGCACGAGATAGACGGTGTCCCCATCGCACTCCAGAACCTTGCCGCTGTGCTGGCGGGTCCGATGATAGACCATTTGTCCGACCGAAAACATTGGCGTGCTTTCTCTGTTAGGTGGCGGGCATGATACGCCTGCGGCAGGTTCGCGATAGGGGCAACATCCCCGGCGCCATGGCCTCGATTAACATCGCCCGGGTCCTGTGCGCCAGGCGTCGTCCCCCGCCCTGCCGTCCCTGCCCTGCCCGCCCCCTGCGTGCGCCCCCTGCGTGCGCCCCCTGGGCAATCGGGTGAATAAACAAAGTTGAAACGCCAAGGTCGCCCGGCCCCCAAGAAGGGCTGATGAATGAGCATCGGGTCGCTCAAGGGACCGGCTGAAGCCAGCCACGCCGCGGTGCTCGGCGGTGAACGCGGTTTCTTGGCGTTCCAACGTCCTGGTTCATCCCAATGCATTCTATAGCATTTTCACGATGACTGGAAACCGCGCGTCTTCCTTTGGAAGTCGTGGCGTGACGTGCCGGAGCCGCATGGTCCATCCAGTGCCGCGCCAGATGGCCCAGGCGGCTCCATGACGGAGGTGGCGGCTCCGGGCAAGATCCCGGTCATCGTTAAAATGTTCTTTTGCTCCTTACTAGAACCAAGGAGTTCACCAGTCAATACAAGTGGTTTTGGGCAATCGGCACAGTCGTTGTATTGCTGTCCGGCGTCTTGCCGTTGTTCTGTGCAGTGGGTGTCAGGCCAGGTTTTTTTTTGCACGGAGACAGCGCGAGGGCCGCGAAGGGCCACTGAGAATCCGCCGCCTTCGACGCAGTGTCGCGACCGGCGGCTGCATAAAATGCTTCCAGCAGTGCCGGACCGCTGTTTTAATCCACCGCTGTTTCAATCCACCGCTGTTTCAATCCACCGCTGTTTCAATCCACCGCTGGGCCAATCCATCGCTGGGCCAATCCATCGCGATCGCCAATCCATCGCGATCGCCAATCCATCGCGATCGCCAATCCAAAGTCGCGGGCCGTCAGGTCCCGAAGTGCAAGCACTGCGAATCTCAGTGGTCTTCGTGGTCCTCCGGCTTGCCTCCGTGTTAAAACTGAAAACCGAATGAACGAACGGCGCGATTTGCAAGCTCCCCCTGGCCGGGACACTACGCTTGTCACCCCGCTTGTCACCCCGCTTGTCACCCCGCTTGCCACCCCGCCCGGGCGGCGTTCGTGC
>JAYUEJ010000522.1:0-13601 GCA_043739265.1 Rhodopila sp.
TTCATCGCTGTTCCTGTATTCCAGCGGAACGATGGTGATGGCCGTGCAGCTTCTGGGCTATTATGAGGGCGGCAACATCGGCATCACCGCGGCCTTCAGCCTGGTGCAAATGGTGCTGCTGGGCGTGCTGATCACTGTAACCAACCGGCTGTCGCGCGGTGCCACGCCGACCGGTCCGGTCAGAACCGGATGAGGAACCATTCCATGACACTGTCGCGTCGCCAATCGATTGCCTCGGTCGCGTCAATCGGGCTTATCGCCCGCTTTGGCCCCGCCCGCGCGGCGAAGCCCTTCGTTGCCGATCCGGCCCTGGTCGCCGCGGCGAATAAGGAAGGTGCGCTGGTGCTCTACACCGCCTCGCTGACCGAGGTGGTGCAGGAAACGATCAACGTGTTCAACAAAAGCTATCCCGGCATTCGCGTCAGTCTGGTGCGTGCGTCCGGCGGCCAGTTGATCACCCGCATCCGGACCGAGGCCGCATCGAACAAGCTGGAAGCCGACGTGATCGACCACTCCGATCGCGGCCAGGCGAAGTCGATCGAGGCGCTGTTCGGCGACTACACCCCGCCCAACGCGGCGGACTATCTGCCGGAAACCCTGGTGTCCCCTAAGTTGTGGCCCACGATCACTCCGGCGTGGTGTATCGCCTGGAATCCCGAACTGGTCAGCAACCCGCCCAAGACCTGGATGGATCTGTGCAAACCGGAATACAGTGGGGGAAAAATCGGCCAGGTGATTGGCCCGTCCGGCGGCACCACCTGGACCCGCGTGATGTTCGAACGCCAGGTGCTGGGTGAGGACTACTGGGCAAAGCAGGCCGCGACGCAACCAAAACTGTTCCCGTCCAACGCGCCGCTGTGCGATGCGGTGATCCGCGGTGAAGTCGCGATGGGGCCGATCCTGATGAGTATCGTCTATCCGAAGAAAAAGGACGGCGCCCCCATCGACATGATCTACCCGCCCGAGGGCGTACCCATCACGCCCTACGGCACCGGCATCTCCGCCACCGCCAGGCACCCGAACGCCGCTCGGTTATGGATGGATTGGGCGCTGTCCGACGACGGCCAGATCGCCAGCATCCGCGACCAGGGCAACGTGACGTCACTGCGCAATCCGCCGATCCCCATCCCGGCCTTCGATTCGAAGATCGACCGGGTGTGGACCCCGAAGTTCAGCGAATTCGAGTCGCTGCATGACGGCTGGCTGGCGGACTGGAACAAGATCTACGGGTATCGCCAGTAATGTCGTCTGAACTGCGCGTCGAGAATTTGCGGAAGGTGTTTCCGCCGACCAAGGGAACGCCGGTCGCGAAAGCCGCGATCGACGACGTGTCGTTCACCATCGCCGCCGGTGAAATCGTCGTGCTGCTGGGTCCGTCCGGTTGCGGCAAGACGACGACGCTGCGTTGCGTGGCCGGATTGGAGCATCCCACATCCGGGCGCATCATTATCGGCGGCACGATGTACACCGATCCTCAGGCGGGGGTGCTGGTGCCGCCGCGCGCGCGCAATTTGGGGATGGTGTTTCAATCCTACGCCGTGTGGCCGCACATGACGGTGCGGCAGAACGTTGCCTATCCGCTGAAAGCGCGCGGGGTGAAACGCAGCGAGCAGGCCGGGTTTATCGAGGAAGCGCTGGCTCTGGTGGAGCTATCTGCTTATGCCGACCGCCCGGTCACGCAGTTGTCCGGCGGGCAGATGCAGCGGGTCGCGCTGGCTCGCAGCATGGTCTATCAGCCGCAGATCCTGCTGTTGGATGAGCCGCTGTCGAACCTGGACGCGCAATTGCGGTTGCGGCTGCGCGACGACCTGCGGCGGATCATCAAGCGCGTCGGCCTGACCGCGCTGTACGTGACGCACGACCAGCAGGAAGCCGTGGTGCTGGGCGACCGCATCGGCGTGATGCGCGATGGTTTGTTGTTGCAACTGGCGGCGCCGGACGAGTTGTACAACCGTCCCGCCGATCTGTTCGTCGCGGGGTTCACCGGGGCGTCTAACGTGGTTGCCGGGCGGCTGGTGTCGCGCGATAGGGCGTTCGGCGTGGTCGCCGTGGGATCGGGCGAGATGCTGACGGTGCGGCTGGCGGGCGACACGTCCCCTGGCGCTGGGGTGAATGTGGCTCTGCGGCCGGACAACGTGCTGCTGGAGCCCGTGACCCGCGGCCCGAACCAGTTTCCCGGCCGCGTGGTTTCCCGGAATTATCAGGGCACGCAGACGGTTTATGCGGTCAGCCTGTTCGGCCAGACGATCGAGGCACTGGAGGTCGGCAGCAGCATCCGCCACGCGGTGGATAATGCGGTGACGGTGGCGCTGCCGGCCGAGGTTTGCTGGGGGTATGGGGCGGAGTAGCGAAAGCCCTTGCGGAACTGCCGGCACGAATCCGTCAACACCGTTGCGGTCACGTCGAAGGAATGAGGTTTCCTTCTAATGCCGTTGGCCCGCCGGACCCCTTTCCAGCCTGTCCGCATCCATAACCTACTTAGAAAATGGAGGCATTCCCCGTCAGAACGGAATCTCATCGTCCAGATCGCCGCCCTTGGGCGCATCCCACGACGGACCGCCCGCCCCGCTCCGTGCGCCGCCGCCACTGGCCGGCCGAGCCGCCGCCGGCGTCCGTTCGCGCGGCGTGTAGCTGCTGCCGCCGCCACCACCGCCGCCTTCGGACGATCCGCCGCTATATCCGCCACCGCCGCCTTCACCACCGCCCGACCGCGTATCCAGCATCGTCAGCACCCCGTTGAAACGGCCGATCACCACCTCGGTCGTGTAGCGCTCCTGGCCGCCCTGGTCGGTCCATTTGCGAGTCTGCAGCGACCCTTCCACATAGATCTTGGCACCCTTTTTCAGGTACTTCTCCGCCACATCGGCGGTGCGGTCGTTGAAGATCACCACCTTGTGCCACTCGGTCTTTTCCTTGCGCTCACCCGAGGTGCGGTCGTTCCACGTTTCACTGGTCGCCAGCGTCAGATTGACGATCTTGCTGCCATCCTGTGTGGAGCGAACCTCCGGGTCCTTGCCCAGATTTCCCACCAGGATCACTTTGTTTACCGAACCTGCCATCGATCAAACCTTTCCTAAGACTCCAAACCTAGCCCAAACACCATCTTCGGACCACCTTGGTTAAGACTTCCTTACCAAATTACAAAAATCGCACGGAAACCGCCCGATGCCACGCCGAATCCGGCGATACCGCATGCCCTGCACCTAAGTCAGGCGCCGGTCGGGGAACCGAACCACCCGCAGCCCCGCCAGCGCCAGCCTGTCCACCAGATGCCGAGCCGAGGCGGTGGCCATGAAACATTCGGTCGGACGGGTGATCTGGCCGCCAGACGATCGCAGCGCCGCCGCCAGCACAGCCTCCAGTTCATCGTCGGATACCAGGACGGGGGACACAGGCTGGGGGGCGACGTCGAACATGTCCACAGGCTATACCGGGGCCTTGCACAAAACAAGAACATAACGACGCGCTTGCGTCGGGACATATTGACGCGCTTGCGTCGGGACATATTTACGGGCTTGCGTCAGCAATTATCGACGCGCTTGCGTCAGCACCCGCGACCGGCGCAGCCTGTCATCCGGATCGGGACAACCCGGCCGGACCAGGGGGAGGACGTCGATGCGCCACACGATGAACTGTCGGTCGATCGGCGTCTGGCTCGCGGTTGCCGGCATTTTGCTCAGCGGTCCGGCGCTGGCACAAAAACGCGGCGGCACCCTGACCATCCCGCATCTCGACAGCCCGCCCAGCCCGTCCATTCATGAGGAGGCGACGGCCTCGGTGGTGATCCCGTTCATGCCGATGTTCAACAACCTGGTGCTGTTCGACCAGCACATCCCCCAGAACACCCTGGACACCATCCGCCCTGAACTGGCCAGCGCCTGGACATTGAGCGCGGACGGCACGGACCTGACCTTCATCCTCCGTCCGGGCGTGAAATGGCACGACGGCAAGCCGTTCACCAGCGCCGACGTCAAATGCACCTGGGACATGGTGTCCGGCCTGGTGCCCGGTAAGATCCGGAAAAGCCCCCGCCAGACCTGGTACACCAACCTGAAGGAAATCACCGTCAACGGCGAACTGGAGGCGACCTTTCACCTCAGGCGCCCGCAACCATCGTTCATCGCGTTGCTGGCGGCCGGCTGGTCGCCGGTCTATCCCTGCCACGTTTCGTCCGCGGCGATGCGCACCAAACCGATCGGTACTGGACCGTTCCGTTTCGTGGATTATCGTTTGAATGAAAGCATGCGGCTGGAACGCAACCCCGATTACTGGAAGCCCGGCCTACCGTATCTTGACGCCATCGAATACCGCATCGTCCCCAACCGCGCGACCCGCATGCTCGGTTTTTTGTCCGGAACGTTTGATATGACGTATCCGACTGACGTTTCTATACCGTTACTACGTGACATCAGGCAGCAGGACCCCGAGGCGCATTGCGAACTGCGGCGCACCAACGTCAACACCAACCTGATCATCAACCGCGATGCTCCGCCGTTCGACAACCCCGACCTGCGGCGGGCGTTGGCGTTGGCGATCGACCGCAAGGCGTTCAACGATATCATCAATGAGGGGCAGGGCCGCATCGGCGGGTCCATGCTGCCGCCGCCCGAGGGCGTGTGGGGGATGCCGGATGAGGTGCTGCACACGCTGTCCGGTTACGGGCCGGACGTGGCGAAGAACCGGGGCGAAGCCCGCGCGATCATGACGCGGCTTGGCTATGGTCCGGACAACATGCTGAAGACGAAAATCTTCACGCGGAATGTCAATACATTTCGCGATCCGGCGTTAATCCTGAATGACCAGCTCAAGCAGGTGTTCATCAATGCCGAACTGGATGTCGTGGACACGCCGCAATACTACAGCCGCGTATTCAAGAAGGACTATGCGGTCGGGCTGAATCTAACGGGCAGTTCGCTGGACGATCCGGACCAGAATTTTTATGAGAACTACGCGTGCGGATCATTACGGAACTACACCGCCTACTGCAATCCGGCACTGGAAAAGGAATTCGACCGGCAGTCAATGGAAACCGATGTCGCCAAACGGAAGGCCATGGTCTGGGATATCGAGCGCAAACTGGCCGACGATGTCGTGCGGCCGATCATCTTCCACGACGTGGCGGCCGCCTGCTGGCACCCTTATGTCAAGAACGTGACGATCATGGTTAACAGCATCTACAACGGTTGGCGGTGGGAAGATGTCTGGTTGGACAGGTAGCCCGCGAGCCAATTGCAGCACGACCCATCCGTCGTGGAACGAGCCGATTAGTTTCGTCCCGAAAGGCTGTCCCGCGCATGTGATTAAACCAGACAGCGCCTTAATTCTTCAGCCCCGGCGATCGGCGTCATATCCGGTAAGAGGCGGAGCTCGGGCGCGAGTAAAGTCCGCCATCGGTATTTTGCCTGATGAGGCAGCACGAATCCCGGCCATCAGGCCTAGCCCAAACCTCTTATGCGGGCCACATGGGTTAAATCTCTTCCACCAGCGCCCGGATTGTGGCAAACCGGGAACATCCCCAGAACTTATCACCCCAAAGGGACAGCAGGATCTATGGCCGGCAACATCGTCGCGCCCAGCGCGCGGGAAAACACGATCGTCGCGCCCAGCGCGCGGGAAAACACCATCCATGTGCGCGGTGCACGGGAACATAATCTGAAGAACGTCGATGTCGTCATTCCGCGCGACTCGCTGACGGTGATCACCGGTCTGTCCGGGTCCGGCAAATCCTCGCTGGCGTTCGACACGATCTACGCCGAGGGCCAGCGCCGTTACGTCGAATCGCTATCCGCCTACGCTCGCCAGTTCCTGGAACTGATGGGCAAACCCGACGTGGACAGCATCGAGGGCCTGTCGCCGGCGATTTCCATCGAGCAAAAGACGACCTCGAAAAACCCCCGTTCCACCGTCGGCACGGTGACGGAAATCGCCGACTACATGCGCCTGCTATGGGCCCGCGTGGGGGTTCCCTACTCGCCCGCCACCGGCCTGCCGATCGAAGCGCAGACCGTGTCGCAGATGGTGGACCGTGTCATGGCGATGCCGGAGGGCACCCGGCTGCTGCTGCTTGCCCCCGTTGTGCGTGACCGCAAGGGCGAATACCGCAAGGAATTGGCTGACTTGCAACGCCGCGGCTTCACCCGGGTCAAGGTGGACGGCACATTGTATGAAATCGCCGAAGTCCCGGCGCTGAACCGTAAGACCAAGCACGAGATCGAGGCCGTGGTGGATCGGCTGGTGGTGCGCGAGGGCATCGCCTCGCGGTTGGCCGATAGTTTCGAAACCGCGCTGAGTATGTCCGACGGCATCGTCTATGCCGAGAACGCGGACGGCGGCGAACGCACCGTGTTCTCTTCGAAGTTTGCCTGTCCGGTCAGCGGTTTCAGCATCGAGGAAATCGAACCGCGGCTGTTCAGCTTCAATTCCCCGCACGGCGCCTGCCCGGCCTGCGATGGTCTGGGCGTGGAAAGCTTTTTCGACCCCGAACTCGTTATTCCGGACGACAGAGCCGGGCTGGCCGATGGGGCGGTGGCGCCTTGGACCGGTGCGCAGTCGCCGTATTACGACCAGACGTTACAAAGCCTGGCCCGGCACTACAAGCAGACGACGAAAACCCCCTGGTGTGAGCTTCCGGAAGACGTGCGTCATGGCATCCTGTTCGGATCGGACGAACAAATCGCCTTCACCTACAAGGACGGCGTCCGCAGCTATACCGTGACCAAACCGTTCGAGGGAGTACTGAAAAACCTGCAACGCCGCTGGCAGGAAACCGACAGCGTTTGGGTGCGCGAGGAAATGTCTCGCTACCAGGCCGAAAAGCCTTGCGTCGTCTGCAACGGTGCCCGCCTGAAACCGGAGGCGCTTTCGGTGCGCGTCGCCGGCAGCAACATCGCCGATGCGTCCGAATTATCCATCCGCAACGCGCTCGGCTGGTTCGCGGACGTGCTTCCGCACCTGACCCCGCAACGTCAGGAAATCGCCGGCCGCATCCTGCGGGAGATCGTGGATCGCCTGCGTTTCCTGGTCGATGTCGGGCTGGACTACCTCAGCCTGGCCCGAGGCTCCGCTACATTGTCCGGCGGCGAATCCCAGCGCATCCGTTTGGCCAGCCAGATCGGGTCCGGCCTGACCGGCGTGCTGTATGTGCTGGACGAACCGTCGATCGGCCTGCATCAGCGCGACAACGAACGTCTGCTGGTCACGTTGCGCCGCCTGCGCGACCTCGGGAACACCGTTCTTGTGGTGGAACATGACGAGGACGCGATCCGCGCCGCCGATCATCTGATCGACATGGGTCCCGCCGCCGGGATCAACGGCGGCTGGGTCGTGGCCGAGGGAACCCCGGCCGAAGTCGCCGCCAATCCGAAATCGCTGACCGGGGACTATTTGTCCGGCCGCCGCATGATACCGATTCCTCCGATGCGCCGGCCGGCACAGAAAGACCGTGCGTTAAGGGTTGTCGGCGCGCGCGGCAACAATCTGAAAAACATCTCCGCGAACTTCCCGCTGGGCACCTTCACCTGCGTCACCGGCGTGTCCGGTGGCGGCAAATCCACGCTGGTCATCGATACGCTTTATAAAGCCGCCGCTCGCCGCCTGATGGGCGCCGGCACCGTGCCGACATTACATGACCGGATCGAGGGGCTGGACCAGATCGACAAGATCATCGACATCGATCAATCGCCGATCGGCCGCACGCCCCGGTCCAATCCAGCGACCTACACCGATTTGTTCGCCCCGATCCGCGACTGGTTCGCCGAACTGCCGGAAGCGCGGGCGCGTGGCTACAAGCCCGGTCGTTTCAGCTTCAACGTAAAAGGCGGCCGCTGCGAGGCTTGCCAGGGCGACGGCCTGCTAAAGATCGAGATGCACTTCCTGCCCGACGTCTATGTCACCTGCGACACCTGCAAGGGCCGCCGCTACAACCGCGAAACACTGGAAATAAAGTTCCGCGACAAATCCATCGCCGAGGTGCTGGCGATGACGGTGGATGAAGCCGTGCCTTACTTCAGTGCGCAGCCGCGCATCCATGATCGATTGAAAATCCTTCAGCAGGTGGGCCTTGGGTATATCGCGTTGGGCCAGCAGGCCACGACGCTGTCCGGTGGTGAGGCACAACGCATAAAACTATCGAAAGAACTGGCTCGGCGCGCGACCGGGCGGACGCTGTATATTCTGGACGAACCCACCACCGGTCTGCATTTCGAGGATGTCCGCAAGCTTCTTGAGGTCCTGCACACACTGGTCGATCAGGGCAACACCGTCGTGGTGATCGAGCATAATCTGGAGGTCATCAAGACCGCCGACTGGATCCTGGATCTGGGTCCCGAAGGCGGCGACGGCGGCGGGCTGATCGTGGCGGAGGGCACGCCGGAAGATATTGTGGCGAACCCGGACAGCCACACGGGCCGGTTCCTGGCGCCGTTGCTGCCGTCGGCGGTGGAGGCGCCGAAGAAGACGCGGCGGCGGGCTTAACGATCAGCCCCGTTGTCCGCATCATCAATTCGCTCTTCCACCCAGCCGACGCTCATGACTTGGTCACATTCCAGAACGTCGGCGCCGGCCCCTTTCCGGGATCGCTCAGCGACCGGCTCCAGGCGGCCCGCGGACGATACCGGCCGAGCGGAATGAACGGCACCGAGTCTATCGCGATCAGGTGAATCTCGCGTTCCAGCCGCGTCAGTTCGGCGGGCATGTCCGCGTCCAGCCACGCGGCATAGGCAGCTTCCATCTCCGGGCTTTCCGGCCAGCCGATCCAGGCATCCTTGCCGTTGCCGCGCAACAACGAAGCCAACAGCGGATCGCGATGTTCGGGTACCGGGGTAACGCTGGCGAACAGCGACCAGCCCCCTTTGTCCAATGCAGCCGCACTGGTCCGCCGCTGCAGCACCGAACCCCAATCCATGGCCTGGTCATCGACGTTCACCCCAACCCGTCGTAATGAGTCCAGAACTACCAGGGTCGCCAAATTATAGAACGGCTGATCCGTCGAATGCAGCAGAACGATACGCTCGCCATTGTATCCGGCCTCGGCGAACATCGCCTTGACCTCGGCCATCGAACGTTTCCGGGTCAACGCCTCTAGCCCCGCCGTATCGACCTCGGGTTTGCCGGTCGCCAGATACCCCGTGGGCACGATCGCGCTGTCCGGATCGCCACCCATCACCGCATCCATCACCTCCCGCTGATCGATCGCGGCGCGGATGGCCCGGCGCAGTTTCACGTTGCTGGTCGGGGCTATGGCGTGATTGGGCCGCAACTGGCTGATGAAACCATAATCGTCGAGGCGGCCGATTTTGACGTTTGGCGCGGCCCGCAGCACCGGCAGCAGATCGGGCAACGGCATTTCCAGCCAATCGACCTCCCCGGTCACCAACGCGTTCGCCGCCGTCGCGGCATCCGGAATCATCTTCCACTCCATCCGGTCCACCAGCACTTTATGGCCGCCGGACATGAAGCTTGGCGTTTCCTCACGCGGTACGTAACGATCGAACGGCACCAGCGCGGCGTGGCTGCCGATGACATACTCATCCGTCAGGAACCGGAACGGTCCGCTGCCGATCGGTTCTGGGACCTGCCTGAACGGATCGGTGTTCGCCAGCCTTTCCGGCATCATTACCGCGGCGGTCTGGAGTTTCGACAGCAGACTGGGCAGCGATGGCAATTTCCGTTTCAGCCGCAGCAAGATCGTGCGGTCGTCAACCGCCTCCAGCACATCCACCCGCTGCGACAATGTCGAACCCACGGGGTCGCGCTGCATCCAACGGCGCAATGACGCCACGCAGTCGCGCGCCAGGACCTTCTGACCGTCATGAAACCACTGATTGTCCCGCAGCGTCATGACCCATCGTTTACCGTCATCCTCTACGACATATCCGGCGAGCATTTGCGGTTTGGGGTTCATCCATTCGTCGCGGCCGAACAGCACGTCGTAGATCTGGAATCCGATGTTTCGGGTCGGCATCGCACTGGTCCACATGGGATCGAGGCTCGCCAAAGGCGCTTGCGGCACGAACACCAGCGTCTTCGCTGTTCCGCCAACCGCCGGTGCCGCCAACGCCGCGGCAGCCCCTGTCAACAGGATGCGTCTTTTCATGTCCGGGTTCCCTCGGTTCTTATGATGCCGGGACACGGCCGGCGGCCTTTCGGCGCGCGGCTGTGGTCCCATGGCTGTTTCGGTCGCCGGTTCCTTTATACGTCAGTCTTGGGGAGGTGCGAAGCAGGCCGCCTGGTGTCAAATCAGCCTAAGCCGCCTCTCATTACCGACTATCGTTACTTTATCGTAAAATGTAGGGCGAACGAGATGTTCGTTTGCCACGTCTTTGAAAACAATCGGGTTGCCGGGCATCTTGCTTTCATCACGCAGCGGTCGTGCGATCCCGCGTCAATGCACATGATCCGGGGGCACTCGGCACAGTCGTTGTATGGCTGCCCGGCGTCTCGTCATTCAACTATAGCGCGGGTGCCAGGCCGGGGTTTCTTTTGCACAGAGAAGAACGCCTCATTATCAGGCGCGGCGTCGTTGAACGCTCAGATTTCCAACCCCGATTGTCGTGACGGGCCGACCTGGCAGGATTGCGATCAATTCGTCGGGGTGTACCGCCACACGCTGGCCGGCGGCAGGTTCAACGGCGTCCAGGCCTCCCACCGCGGCCGCAGTCCGCGTTTTCGTCCGGACAGCGGCGGCGTCACGCAATAGCTGAAGTGCGGAAATCCGCGCCCTGGCGCGAGACCACGCCTGGGCCGGCGCCCAGTTTCAACAACCGTTCCGGCCCGCGGCCGTCCACGCCGCACCAGCCGCCCGACCGAGCGAGTTGGCTTCCAGCGGCAATAGGCGCGTCCGGTGACGACTGGATGTCGGATGCATGAAGAAGCGATGTCGAACGCGCGTTATCCGCAACACTACCAAATACCTTGCCTGCCGGTGCAGATCGGCATTATATCCGAAGTCATGGTTTGAATTGGTGGGTCCACGATGAACAACCGTATTCGGCTTGTCTTGACCGTCCTGTGGCTGGCGTCGCCATCGCTGGTTCATGCGGCGGACCCATCATCCCTCGCGGAATCACTGACCGTGGTCATGCTCGATAATCGTTTTGAACCTGACCACCTCGTCCTCCACACCGGCCAGGCCTACGAACTCCGCCTGGAAAACCATGGCAAGGAGTTGCACGAGTTCACCGCGCCGGCGTTCCTGAAGGCGGCCACGATCAGGGACAAGCACCTGCTGTCGAACGGTGGCACCGATATCGTCGTGCAGGCCGGGAAATCCTCAACCCTGTCTTTGATCGCCCCCGGTAAGGGGCAGTACGATCTATCCTGCGCCGACCATGACTGGGACGGAATGGTCGGCGGCATCACGGTCGATTAGCGTTTGCGCAGGATTATCCGCGACCGGCCGGCCGGGACCCGGTTGAACCGGAACGCGTTAGGGCGGCGCGTCCGCCGGCGCCCACTTCGCCTCGAATCGATGCACGTTTGGAAAACCCATCATCGTATTCATCTCCGAGAACGGGAGCTGCGCCGGCCCGCCGGTGCTGGTGCCCGCCCGTTGCAAATGAGCATATCCGTCCCGCAGGGCCTGCGCCGCGGTCAGGAAGCCGGTGCCGGGAAACAGGGCGACCTTGAAGCCCATCGCCTCCAGTTCTCCGGCCGACAGGAACGGCGTGCGCCCACCCTCGACCATGTTGGCGAGCAGCACCGCACCGCGGAACGTCTCGCCGATCCGGCGTAGTTCCTCCGGCGATTCCGGGCTTTCAACGAACAGGATATCCGCCCCCGCCCGCAGAAATCCTTCGGCTCGGCGTAGCGCCTCATCCAGGCCTTCGGCATACCTTGCGTCGGTGCGGGCAACGATCAGGAAATCGGCATCGGGCCGCCCCTCCACCGCCACCTGGATTTTGCGAACCGCATCATCGCGGGGAATCACCCGCCGATTTTCGGTGTGGCCGCATTTCTTCGGTATTTCCTGGTCCTCCAACTGGATGCCCGCCGCGCCGGCCGCGGCATAGGCGCGCACCGTGCGATCCACGTTCAGCAGGCCGCCATATCCGGTGTCTCCGTCGGCGATGAACGGCACGTCGATCGCCGCGGCGATGCAGCGCACCCGGTCCAGCATTTCGGTCACGCTGGCCAACCCGGCATCCGGAACCCCCAGGGCCGAGGCCACCGCGCCATAGCCGGTCATATACAGAGCGGGAAAGCCCAAACTATTGGCGACACGCGCCGAGATGCCGTCGTACACTCCCGGCAGCGTCAAGATACCGGGTTGGCGCAGAATGTCCCGGAACGTCGTCTTGGTCATGGGCCTGATCCTTGTCCTTAAAGCGTCAGCCTGGAATACGCACCATCATCGACGAAATCCCATGCACGAAGCTGGAGAAAACCCGTTTCGGCTCCTCCACCACTTCGATAACCGGGAAGCGTTTCATGATCTCCTCCCACAGGATCGTCAGTTGCAGTTCCGCCAGCCGGTTGCCGACGCAGCGATGGATGCCGAATCCAAACGACAAATGCTGGCGCGGCCGAGCGCGGTCGATAATGAAACGATCCGGGTGTTCGATGGCATCGGGGTCGCGGTTGCCGGAAATGTACCACATCGCCAGTTTATCGCCGGCTTTAATGGTCTTGCCACCAAGCTCGTAATCCGACAGCGCGGTTCGCCGCATATAAGACAGTGGAGTTTGCCAACGAATGATTTCCGGCACCATGTTGGGGATCAGGCCGGGATTTTCCCGCAACTTGCGGTATTCGTCGGGATGCTGGTTCAGCGCCAGCAATCCACCACTGATCGAATTCCGCGTCGTGTCGTTGCCGCCAACGATCAGCAGCACACAGTTCCCCATGAACTCCATAGGGTCCATGCCGCGCGTTGCCTCGCCATGCGCGAGCATCGAGATCAGATCGTTGCCGCCCGGTGCGTTCACCCGTTCGTTCCACAGCCCCATCATCGCCGCGGCCATCTTCTTCAGTTCGTTGAATCGTTCTTCCTCGGTCTTCACCAGGGCGTTCGGATCCTTGAAGTTGGTCGTCGCGACATTCGACCAATGGGTCAGATCCCGCCGCCGCTCGAACGGATAATCGAACAGCGTCGCCAGCATCTGCGTCGTCAGTTCGATGGACACATGTTCTACCCAGTCGAACGTCTCGTTGCGTGGCAAGCCTTCCAGGATCTCGATCGCTCGCTCCCGGATCGTGCCGGCCATGGTCGCCAGATTGCCCGGCGCGACGATCGGCGCCACTACCAGCCGCTGCACATCGTGCTTCGGGGGGTCCATGGCGATGAACATAGCCAGTTTATATTGGGTTTCCTGGTCCAGCAGGGTGATCCCGGCCGCCGAGGAAAAGACCTGCGGATTGGTCTCGACCTTCATGATGTCTTTGTATTTGGTCACCGACCAATATGGACCGAACTGGCTGTCGGCAGTGAAATGCACCGGATCGTCGCGCCGCAGCCGGGCGAACCAGTCGGGCCAGACGTCGTCCTGGAAAATCCGGGCATCCGCGACGTCGATCTGGTCCAGCGGCATGGTCCAGGGGTTACCCAATGCGTCGTGGTTGATCGGCGCGTTCATTCTGGCCTCCGTTAACTGTCGGAAACACAC
>JAYUEJ010000523.1:0-13580 GCA_043739265.1 Rhodopila sp.
ACGGCTGCTGGGCGAAAAAGGCTATTTCGATACCCGCATCGTCTATATCTCCGCCACCGGCCCGCGCGACCGGCGCACCAAGCGCCTCGCGATCATGGACCAGGACAGCGAGAACAACCGCCTGCTGACCGACGGATCGTGGCTGGTGCTGACGCCGCGCTTCCATCCCAGCCGGGACGAAATCGCGTTCATGAGCTACGCCAACAACCGCCCGCGGGTGTATCTGTTCGACCTGAGTTCCGGCCGCCAGAGCGTGTTGGGCGACTTCTCCGGCATGACCTTCGCACCCCGCTTTGCCCCCGATGGCGGGCATGTGGTGATGGCGGTCACCAATGGCGGCGGATCCGACATCGTCACGGTCGATCTGGGAAGCCGGTCGCCGCGCAAGCTGACTGATTCCGGATCGATCGACGTCAGCCCCTGCTTCAGCCCGGACGGCTCGCAGATCGCCTTTGCGTCGGACCGCGGCGGCGATCAACAAATCTATGTCATGGGTGCGGGCGGCGGCGGGGCGAAGCGGATCAGCTTCGGCAACGGGCGCTATGCGACGCCGGTGTGGTCGCCGCGCGGCGACCTGATCGCCTTCACGCGGTATGCCGGGGACACCGCCAACTTCTCCATCGGGGTGATGCATCCGGACGGTTCGGGGGAGCGTATCCTGTCCGAAGGCTGGCTGGTCGAGGGTCCGACATTCGCGCCGAACGGCCGCGTGCTGATGTTCTGGCGTGAGACGCGGTCCCAGGATTCGCGGGGACGCGGGTTTTCCTCGCGTCTGGTGTCAGTCGATATCACCGGGTTCAACGAACGCCCGGTGGAAACCCCAACCGACGCGTCCGATCCGGCATGGTCGCCCGTGGGAACGTAGGGTTCAAACCGTCCCCGGTGCGGTTCCCTTGGGCGCCCGCCCTGCTTTTACCATCCATTGCGGGCACAGGGTGGCCACCAATGCTTTGCGATCCCGGCATGGAGACGGGCATGCAGGAAGGGGGCATGGCGGGATCGGGCAAGCCCGCCACACTGTGTTTTCGACGCAACATAGATGGCATGTCTCGGAAAATGGCGTTCTGGAACTTGACCATCATCCTTGGGACACGTTAATCGCTCACGCGGACGGAACGGATTACCGTTTCTTCCTGTGCGAGTCATGCTCGCGCATTGGATTGCACCCCATCCAGGGACGAAAAGAAAATGAACACCAAGATCCTCGGCGCCTTGTCCGCCGTCGCCCTGCTGGCGGCATGCACCACGCCGGCCGCCACGACCGCGCCGACCACCACCATGGCTGGTATCGTTCCGGGCAGCCAGGAAGACCTCGTCGCCAATGTCGGCGATCGCGTTTTCTACGACTACAACAAATCCGCCGTGCGCGCTGACGCGAAGGCCACATTGGACAAGCAGGCCGCCTGGCTGGCCAAGTTCGGCAGCGTCAACGTGCAGGTCGCCGGCAATGCCGATGAGCGCGGCACCGAGGAATACAACCTCGCCCTCGGCAACCGCCGTGCAGCCGCCGCCTCGGCTTATCTGAAGGCCAAGGGCGTCGCCGACGCACGCATGTCCACGATCAGCTATGGCAAGGATCGTCCGACCGCTCAGGGCTCCAATGAGCAAGCCTGGGCACAGAACCGGAACGCGATCACGTCGGTTCGCTAATTTTCGGCGTTCGTCAACGTTTGGGGTTCGCTACCCGTTCGGCACCAGTGGAGCCGAACGCCTGACCGACTGGCCGGCAGCCGGGGGGAACAATCCCCCATGGCTGCCGGTTTTTTGGTTTCAGGATCGGTCTGCCGGCTGATCCAATGGCGGCCGACACCAGTCTTGCCGTCAGAAACTCTCCGACGCTCCGGTCACCGCGTTGATGTATTGCTCAATCGACGCCGCCATGGCCTGCTTCGCCCCAGAGGCGATCACCCGCTCCCACCAGCCGCCGTAAAGCGCGTCGAACGGCCAATCCGCCAGTGAGTCGGCGATCCGGCGAACCCTGCCGGCATCCAACGGTAACAGGTTCGGATAACTGTGCATGAAGGTCAGCCCCTTGTCGGGCCGCACCTGCACGGTATCGCCGGTCAGCAGCACGCCCTGCCCGCCGGCCCCTTGCGCCCAGTGCAGCACGCTGCTGCCGGGAAAATGTCCGCCGCAGCGGATCAGGGTGATGCCCTCGGTCAATTCCAGCGCGTCGCCTTCCCAGAACGTCACCACCGGGTCGAGCCGGGTCACGAATTTGCGGTCCATCGCATGCACGTAAAGCGGCACGCTGTCGAACGCGTGGCTCCATTCCACCGCCGAGGCCAGGAAGTGCGGATGCGAACAGGCGATTCCCGCCAGCCCTCCGAGTGCCTTCAGGATAGTGACGGTGGTGTCGTCGAGGAAGCTGATGCAATCCCACAGAATATTCCCGGCGGGCGATCGCAGCACGAGGGCTCGATGGCCGATGGCGAAGGCCGGAAACGTGCCGACCCCCATCAACCCGGGTTCCAGACGGCGGAAGGCGTTGAAATAGGTGTTCCGCATCGCCGGCAGCGTGGTCCAGGTCTGGCCCGCCGGGTTCACGTATTGCCTGTCGTCCTGACAGATCAGGCAGCCGGCCGGCGGCACCTCGGTGTGTGCATACTGGCAGCCGCAGGTGGTGCAAATGAAGGCGGGCATACGCTTGCGCTCCGGAAGGTCTGGCCTTTGCAATCAGACAGCGGTTGTGTGCCGCGCACAATATTGAGAGCCCGAGCGGCCAGGGCGATCGCATTGGGCTGCCATCCGCTTGTGCCGACGCCGTGGGTCCTCGTGCGACCTCTCACGCCATCCATCGACGATTGCCATGTTCAACCAGCGAACAAGGCCGCGATCGCCGCCGGGTCAACGTCCTGTATCCGGGTCGGCTGCCAGACGGGCGTGCGATCCTTGTCCACGATCATCGCCCGCACGCCCTCGGCGAAATCGGGGTGCGCCATGGTGGTGCGGGTCAGCGCGAACTCGGCGTCCAGCGCCTGCTTCAGGGTCAGATCGCGGCCCTGGCGCAAGGCGCGCAGAGTCCAATGCAAGGCGGATGGCGACACCTGGCGCAGCGCCTTCAGCGCGGCCTCGGCCCAATCGCCACCGGCGGCATCCAGCCGGCCGACGATGTCGCTAACCGTGGCGGCCGCGAAACAATGGTCGATGGCGGCCCGATGGGCGGCCAGGGAGAATGGCGGCAGCGTCTCGTTATAGGCGGCCAGGGCGGCCAGGCCGTCACGGGCCAGTGCGGCGGACAGGTCCGTCAGGCGGGCGCGTGGGGTGAAATGTGTCGCCAAACCGGCATGCACCGCGTCGGCGCCGGTTACCCGCAGGCCGGTCAGGCCCAGGTAGAGGCCAAGTTCACCCGGCAGGCGTGGTAGCAGGAAGGTGGCGCCGATATCCGGGAAGAAGCCGATGGCGGTTTCCGGCATGGCAAACCCGGCGTGTTCCGTGGCGACACGATACGGGGCGTGGACCGACAGGCCGATGCCGCCGCCCATGCACAGGCCGTCGATCAGCGCGATGTAGGGTTTCGGGTAGGTGGCGATGGTCAGGTTCAACGCATATTCCTCAGCGAAGAACTGGTCCACCGAGGCTCGGTCGCCCGACATCTGGCCATCCCGCAGCGTTCGGATATCGCCGCCGGCACAGAAGGCGCGGTCGCCGGCGCCCTCAATCACCACGGCATCGACGTGCGGGTCCTCACGCCAGGACTCCAGAATGGCGGCACAGGCGCGGATCATCGACAGGTCGAGCGCGTTCAGGGCGCGCGGGCGGTTGAGCAGGATGCGTCCCACGCGACCGTCGCGGCTGGTGACGACGGTGTCTTCGCTGGTCATTCGGCGATCTCTCTTGATGGTGAGATCGTGTAGCCCGGCTGTTCCGCTGGTGCCAAGAGCGGCGGATGGCCCTGAAGAAGAGCTTGAACAATGCCCTTGGGATCACTGGGCTTCAAATACCCCGGGCATGGGGGCAGAGCCCCCATGCCCGGGGTGCGACGGAACCGTAACGAAGACCACAGTTGCTCCGTGGCGCTTCGTGGTCCTCCCGCTGTCTCCGTGATAAAAATGAAGAAAGTCTAAACGAACACGCGATTTGCACCCTCCCCCTGCCGGGGCGACCACGTTTTTCGCCGAACCTGAACGCCGGCGCAAGCAACCCTCAAGCGCCAGGTCGTTGAAAGCGATGCCGTTGCCGGCCGCTGGCCTGAGTGGGTATCGCCCCTCGACAGCCCGCCCTGCTCGCGCATTATTGGGGCACAAGAAAAACGGAGGAAGCCCCATGCGCGTCGCCATCATCGGCCAGCAGGATTTCGGCAAGGCCGCCCTGGATGGGTTTCTGGCCCGTGGCGACGATGTCGCGGCGGTGTTCTGCGCGCCGGAAAAAGGCCGCCCCGACCCACTGCGTCTCGCTGGCGAGGCGGCCGGCGTCCCAACCCACCAGTTCCCCAAACTGACCGACCCCGAGGCGTTGGAAGCCATGCGCGCCGCCAGGGCCGACATCGGCGTGATGGCCTACGTCACCCAGTTCGCGCCGCAAAATTTCTGCACCATCCCCAAATTCGGCACCATCCAGTTCCACCCCAGCCTGCTGCCGCTGCACCGGGGGGCCTCATCCATGAGCTGGTCGATTATCCTCGGGCGCAAGGAAACCGGCTTTTCCATATTCCGCCCGAACGACGGGCTGGACGAAGGCGCCGTCATCCTGACCCGCGCCGTGCCGATCGAACCCGAGGACACGCTGGGGTCGTTGTATTTCGGCAAAATCTTCCCGATGGGCGTCGCCGGCCTGATCGAGGTCGCCGACAGCGTGGTCGCCGGCAAGGCTCCCGCCCTGGCGCAATACGAACCCGCCGCCGGCTACGAAGGCATCATCCGCGACGCCGAATCGCAGATCCATTGGGCGACGCATGTGGACCAGACCTTCAACCTGATCCGCGGCTGCAACCCCGCCCCCGGTGCCTGGACCACTCATGAGGGCAAGAAGCTGTTCCTGTTTGAGAGCACCAAACGCATCGCCCGCACCTTCGCCGAGGTCAAAGGCAAGAAAATCGGCCAGGTCGTGGCGCAATCCGGCTCCGGCCTGACGATCCATGGCTCCGGCGGATTTATCGAAGTGCATCGCGTGCGTTGGGACGGCGGCAAGAAGATTGCCGCGCATGAAGCCGGGTTGGATGTCGGCACCATTCTGGGCGGGTAACCGCTCGGCGGCACCCTAAACCCCGATCAAACGTGATGCACCAACCCCTGATAGCGCGCCACCAGCAGCTCGGCGGTGTGCAAGACGATGCCCTCGATAGCCGATATGGTCTGGAAACGGATCGTGGCACCTGGATGTTTACCCGGTTTCCATCGGGGGGTCGTTGCTCAAAAAGCCGGTGGCCTGTAGCGTCGGTTCATCATCACGAAGCTGGATATCAGTCTGTTCATGCCCGCCCGCACGTTCCTGGCCGCCGCGGCGCTTCTCACCGCCCCGGCGATAGCCCTGTCTTCGGCCCTCGCCGGTTCGGGCGATCTGACGATTGTCACGCGCGACAACGCGCTGCAGCGTGCGATGCAGTCCGCCTACGTGCAGCCGTTCACCGCCGTCACCGGCACGCCGGTCCAGCAACCGGTGTGGGAGGGCGGGATCGACACCCTGCGCACCCAGGCCAAGGCGGTGGATGACCTCTGGGACCTTGTGCTGGTCGATGCCGACGAACTGGCGATCGGGTGTGCCGAGGGTTTGTTCGAAAAGCTCGATTGGACCACGATCGGCGGCAAGGACCATTATCAGGCGCAAGCGGTCAGCGATTGCGGCCTGGGGGCGGTGATCGCCGCCACCGTGCTGGCGTGGGACAGGGACAAGCTGCCCGTCGCGCCCGCTTGGTCGGATTTCTGGGACGTCGCGAAATATCCCGGCAAACGTGGCCTGCGCAAAGGCGTGCGCGGCAATCTGGAATTCGCGTTGATGGCGGACGGCGTGGCACCGGCGGACGTCTATAAGACGTTGACCACCGCGGACGGCCAGGACCGGGCATTCCGAAAACTGGACCAGCTCAAACCCTATATCGTCTGGTGGTCCACCGAGGCCGAGGCGGCGCACATCATGGCCTCGGGCGACGTGCTTATGACCAGCGCACCCAGTGGTCAGATCGCTTCGATGGCGGAGAAGGGGCACAAGACTTTCAGCATGCAATTCACCGCCGGCCTGTTCGAGCTGGAAAGCTGGGTCATCATGAAGGGCAGCACCTCGGTGCGCATGGCGCAGCAGTTTCTGTATTTCACCGGCCTGCCGGCGATCGAATTGCGGCTGTTGCAGCACAGCGGCGATGGCGGGCTGGCAAAGGGCCTGAATGACGGTTTGTCGCCCGAGCTGGCGGCGGTGTCGCCGAGCGCCGCGGCTAATCTGGCGGCCGGGCTGCGGATCGACGCCGGGTTCTGGCACGACAATCTGCCGAAGCTGCGGCAGCGGTTCGAAGCGTGGCAGGCGCATTAGGATTCTGGGACCAAGATAAGGTGCTGCTTCAAGACGTTCAGGCCTGATTTGGTGCAAACGACGCTTTGCGCGGCGCGGTGTGCAGTGCAATAACGCTCACCGATGCGCGTTTTATACCACCTCCCCCTGTCGCCCTACGCCCGCAAAGTCCGCCTCGTCCTGGCGGAAAAGCGGCTGCCGTTCGAATTGCGCCTGGAAAAAGCCTGGGAACGCCGGCCCGAATATCTGGAATTGAATCCGGCCGGGACGGTACCGACGCTGATCGAGGATAACGGACTGGTGATTCCGGATTCGTCGGTTATCTGCGAATACCTGGACGAAGCCTATCCCGACAGCAGCCTGTTGGGCCGCACCTTGGCGGAACGGATCGAGGTGCGCCGCCTGGCCGCCTGGTTCGACACACGGTTCGCCGTCGAGGTGACGCAAAATCTGTACGGGGAAAAATTCCTCCGCCGGCTGACACACCGCGGCAATCCCGATGCGGCGGCGATCCGCACCGGTTACACCGCGCTGCGCTATCACCTGGATTATATCGGCTGGCTGGCGGAAACCCGCAAATGGCTGGCCGGCAGCGCCCTGTCGATGGCGGACTTCGCCGCAGCGGCGCATCTGTCAACCCTGGATTTCATCGGCGAGGTGGACTGGTCGATCTCCCCCCCCGCCAAGGACTGGTATGCTCGGATGAAGTCGCGCCCGAGCTTTCGGGGGATTTTGGCGGATCGGGTGCCGGGCAGCACGCCGCCGGCACATTACGCCGATCTGGATTTCTGAAGGGCGTCTCGCCCCGGGCGTAGCCGCGGCATCGATTGGCTCGTTCGCCGAGGCATGGCCGCCGCTGCCGTCGGAGACCGCGGCCGTTTCAATACAGGTGGCAGGCAACCTTTCGGCCAGCGACCTCCCTCAGCTCCGGTTCCTCGCGTGAACACCGGGGCATGGCGTGCGAACAGCGCGGATGGAACCGGCATCCCGAGGGCGGGCGCAGCGGGCTGGGAACCTCGCCGGTCAGGATGATATCGTCGCGCCGCTCGTCTGGATGCGCCGGCAGCGACGCAGCGAACAGCGCCCGCGTGTAGGGATGCTGAGGGTCGGTGGCGACCGACCGCGCATCGCCGCATTCGACGATCCGGCCCAAATACATGACCGCGATGGTGTGGCTCATATGGGCGACGGCGGCGAGATCGTGCGCAATGAAGAAATAGGACAGTCCCAGTTCGTCCTGCAGGTCGCGCAGAAGATTAAGAATCTGGGCGCGAATCGACACATCCAGCGCCGAAACTGGTTCATCCAGAACCACCAGTTTAGGTGACAACGAGAGCGCCCGGGCGATCGCGATACGCTGGCGCTGGCCGCCGGAAAATTCGTGCGGAAACAAGTCAGCCGATTGTCTCGACAGGCCAACGAGATCGAGCAGTTCCATAACCCGGTGGCGCACGTCCGCCGAGGTGATGATCTCGTTGGTAACCAGCGGTTCGGCGATGATGGCGCTGATCCGCATGCGCGGGTTGAGCGAGGCGAACGGATCCTGGAACACCGCCTGGACCGACTTGCGGTATTGCCGCCGGCCCACCGTGTCGAGCGCGGTCAAATCCCGGCCCTCGAAACGTATGGCCCCACCGGTGGGCGATTCCAGGCCCAGTACCAGTTTGGCCGTCGTGGTCTTGCCGCAGCCGGATTCACCCACCACGCCCAACGTGTGGCCGGGTTCGATGGCAAAAGAGATATCATCCACCGCGCGCACCGTGCCGCGATCGGCGCCAAAAAGGCCCCGGCGGGATGGGAAATGCTTGCTGACCCCGACGGCTTCCATGACGGCGGTCATGCCGCGTTGCTCCCCTGCAGCGCGGGTGCCGTATCCGCGCCGGCTTGGACGAGCCAGCAGCGTGCGGTGCGGCCTTCTCCAAGGTTGGTTTCCGGCGGGGCCTGAACGTGGCAGCGGGCGAACGCCCCCGAACATCGTGGCGCGAAGGCACAACCCGGCGGCAGGGCGGAAAGATCCGGCGGCTGCCCATCGATCGCTGTCAGGCGCGAGCGATTGGCGCTCATGCGCGGAATCGAATTGAGCAACGCCTTGGTATAGGGATGTGCCGGCGCATTGAAAATGCGCCGCACCGGTCCCTGCTCGACGACCCGACCAGCATACATCACCGCGATCTGGTCACACATTTTCGCAACGATACCAAGATTATGCGTAATAAATATCAACCCCAGACCGTACTGGCGCTGTAAATCACCGAGCAACTGGAGGTATTGCGCCTGGATCGTAAGATCGAGACTGGTCGTTGGCTCGTCGGCGATCAGCAGCCGCGGCTCGCACGATATGCCGATGGCGCCGACTATGCGCTGGCGCATGCCGCCGGACATTTCGTGCGGGTATTGTGTGACGCGCGTTTCCGGCGACGGAATCCGCACCGACTTCAACAGCCCCACCGCCCGCTTCCACGCACTCGCTCGGCTCGCTCCCTCATGCACGCGGAGCGGTTCGCCCACCTGATCGCCGATCGAGAACAGCGGATTGAGCGAGGCCATCGGATCCTGCAGGATCATGGCGATGCGCTTGCCGCGTACCCCGCGCATCTCCGCATCGGTCTTTTCCAGCAGATCCTCGCCCTCGAACATCATCCGGCCGCCAACGATGCGCCCGGCCTGCGGCAGCAGACGCAGGATGGTCAACGCCAGCGTGCTTTTGCCGGAGCCCGACTCGCCGACGATGCCGAGGGTTTCACCCGCGTTGAGCCGCAGCGTGACGTCATCGACAGCCCGCACCACCCGGCTGCCTTTCTGAGAGATGTAATGGGCGGAGAGAGCCTCAAGCGAGAGAAGGGGTTCTTGCGACATGATGCCCT
The DNA here is from genome assembly GCA_043739265.1 of Rhodopila sp. Classification (GTDB taxonomy): domain Bacteria; phylum Pseudomonadota; class Alphaproteobacteria; order Acetobacterales; family Acetobacteraceae; genus Rhodopila. The sequence continues at coordinate 9,306 of JAYUEJ010000523.1, forward strand.
TCAAAGCTGACGGAGTTGAGGATCAAGTTTCACGCGCAACCAGTCGCCCAGGAGGTTGGCCGACAACACCATCAGCATGATGCATAGCCCGGGCAGCACGGTGAGCCACCAATAGCCGACCATCAGGCCGCGCTTGCCGTCGGCCAGCATCAGCCCCCAGGCTGGTTTCGGTGGTGGAACGCCGACTCCCAGGAAGGATAGTGATGCCTCGGTAACGACAACGACGCCAAGCATCAGTGTCGCCAGCACGATGGCGGAATTGATGACGTTGGGCAGGATATGCCGCCACATGATCACCCGCTTGGAGCATCCCGCGACGATGGCAAGCCGCACGAAGTCGCGTTCCTTCAGCGACAGCACCTCACCGCGGATCACCCGTGCGTAGCGGGTCCAGTAAACCCCGCCCAGGATGATGATGATATTCAGCTCGCTGGGTCCCACGACCGCCGACAGGAAGATCGCGAAAGTCAGCGCCGGCAGAGCCAGCCAGGTATCGGTGATGCGCATGATCACCTGGTCCACCCAGCCGCCGAGATAGGCCGAGACGATGCCAAGAACGGTCCCGATGCTACCGGCGACCAGCACCGCGGCGGTGCCGACGATTATCGACACCCGGGCGCCGAAGATCAGGCGGGACAGCACGTCGCGCCCGACATGATCGGTGCCGAACAGATACCGCATGCTGCCGCCTTGCTGCCAGGCCGGCGGACGGAACCGGTGAGCCAAATTGCCCACCTGAGGATCATGCGGCGCGAGCAGGTCGGCGAAGACCGCGACGAAGAGAATCAGCGCCAGAATAAGGAAGGGGATCAGCGGAAAGCCGTCCAGCCGCCAGAAGGCAAACCGCCGCATCCGCACGATCGTAGCTGTTCGGGACTGAATTGCGACGCGCATGGCCGTCAGCCCTCCAGGCGAATACGGGGATCGATCACGGCATAGAGGATATCCACCAGCAGGTTGACCCCGACGATCATGACGCCGCCGATGACGACGACGCCCTGCACGACCGGAAAATCGCGGAACGTGATGCCTTCATAGAGCAGCCTGCCGATGCCCGGCCAGGCGAACACCGTTTCGACCACCACCGCGACATTGATCATCACGACAAGGTTGATTCCCGCCAGGGTCAGCACGGGCAGCAAGGCATTCTTGAACGCGTGCTTGCCGATCACCAGCCGTTCCGGCAGTCCCTTCAGACGGGCGAGTTTGACATATTCCGATCCCAGGACTTCGAGCATGGAAGAGCGCGTCAGTCGCATATGGGCAGCGGCGAAATACCAGCCCAGCGCGAACGCCGGCATCAGCAGGTGCCAGATTGTTCCGGACCCCGATGACGGCAACCAGCCGAGATAGACCGAGAAGAACAGGATCATTACCAGGGCGACCCAGAAGGACGGCAGCGACAGCCCCAGCAAGGCAAAAATCTTGCCCGCGCTGTCCCATATCCGTCCAACGTTCACGGCTGCGAGAATGCCGCTGGGAATGCCGATCAGCAGCGAAAAGGCCATCGCCGCCGACGCCAGCAGCAGCGAGTTCGGCAAGCGTTGAAAATACAGCTCCATCACCGGCGTCCGATAGTAAAAGGATTGGCCGAGATCACCCCGGGCGAAGTTAGAGATGAAGTGCCAGTATTGTATCCAAAGCGCTTGATCGAGGCCAAATCGGGTTCGGACGGCCGCGATCTCCTCCGCGCTGGCACCTGGCTCCGTCAGCAGGCTCGCCGGATCACCGGTGAGACGCACGAGCAGGAATATCGTCAACGACAGCAGGAACATCGATAGCAGCGAGTAACCGATCCGGCGCGCGATATAGTGTTGCACGATCGTCTCCTATGCTCGTCCCTTGAGAGTCAGTTCTTCATAAGGCGCGGTATAGACGAAGCCGTTGATCAATCCGAAGCCAGACTGATCGACGCGGGAGCCGACGCCGGACAGGAAGGCGAGCTGCCAGATCGGCGCATAGATGGTTTTCTCATGCACCAATTGTTGCAGCCTGATCAGCATGGCGGTGCGCTTCGCACGATCCATCTGCGTTGCCTGCTCGGCGAATAATGCATCGATGTCGGGATAGCTGCCATAGACATAGGGGCCGCCGTTGACCACGAAAGCCTCAGCGCGGGTCGCACAGTTCCCGAACGCGCCCGACGAGCCCTGGACGATGCCGCGCAATGTTTTCTCGGAATAGGCTCTGACGAAAGCCGCCCGCTCCAGCGGACGCAGACGCACGCTGATCCCCAGGTCCTGAAGGTTGTTGATCGCGACCTCGCCGATGTTGGCATAGGAAGAGTCGCAGTAATAATCGCCGGCGTCGAAACCCTTGGCAACGCCAGCCTCTGCCAGCAGTTTCCTGGCACGCCCGGGGTCGTACTCGGGCGGCGGCGGCTGCCAGTAGAAGTCGAAATTTTCAGGGAACACGCTGCCGGTCAGATGGGAGTGGCCAAGCGTGAGCGCCTCGTTCATCGTCTTGCGATCGATCGCCAGACTGACAGCCTGCCGAATGCGCTGATCGTGCCACGGTGATTTCGGATCCCACTGTTGCGGGAAATACAGCCAGTATGGCGCCGAACCCATCGCCGGTCTTAACGTCAGGCCGGGTGTCCGCATCAGTTCCTCGGCCAGTTCGGCTCGAATTGAATAGGCAATGTCCACTTCGCCGCGCTGTAGGGCGACCAGCCTTGTCGACTCATCGGGAATCACCCTGATGACCAAACGCTTGATGGACGGTTTTTTCCGCCAGTAATCGTCGAAGGCTTCAAGCACAAGTTCCACCCCTGGCTTGAAAGAGACGAACTTGTATGGCCCCGCTCCGATCGGCGCCTTTTTGAAGCCTTCCTCGCCAACCGTTTCGACATATCGCTTCGGCACGATCCAACCGGCACCGGAGGCAGCGGCATAAAAGGTCAAAAAATCCGGCCACGCGGTTTTCAAAACGAATTTCACATGCCGCGGATCACGCACCTCCACTGCCGCGACCCGATCCTTCATCACCTGGTGCAAAGCACCGCGGTAGCGATCGAAGGAGAATTTCACGTCATCAGCCGTCACCGCCTCACCGTTATGAAATTTCACCCCGTCGCGAAGAACGAAATCGTGGGTCAATCCATCCGGCGACATGGTCCAGGATTCCGCGAGCGACGGGGCCATTGGATTCCCCGGCATCGCCTTCGCCATGGCATCATGCATGGCGTACATCAGCATGAACGGCGTGATGATGCCGGCGGTTTCGGCTGGATCGAACCACGTCGGAGCCAAGGAAATATGGGATGCGATGGTCAACAGGCCGTCCGGCGCCGCGGCGGTGCGTCCTGTACCAGACCCGAGCAGGGCGGCCGCGGAAAGGCCAAGGACGCCGCGGCGGGAAGTGTCGAAAGCTGGCGATCCCATGAGCCTGGTCCTTTTTTAGAGCAATATCACCCTGACCGAAATCCCGTAGCGATCTTAGGGTAATGAAATTGCTCGCTAAATATGAGCCGGAGCGTGTTCACTCTACGTGACAATGCTCTAGGAGCCGTGTTTGAGGGTCACGTCTTCGTAGGGCGCGCTGTAGGGGTGGCCCTGAATCAGGCCGAGACCGGATTCCTCGATGCGCGGGCCGTGACCGTTGAGGAATGCCAACTGCCAGATCGGCGCAAAGATGGTGCGTTCATGCACCAGTTCCTGCATGCGCCGCAGAAGCTGCTTCCGCTTTTCCGGGTCGGTCTCGTCCGCCTGGCCGGCGAACAATGCATCAATGTCGGGATAACTGCCGTAAACATAGGCACCATCCTTGACGACGAACGTCTCCATCCGCGTCGCCGTATTACCGAAAGCGCCGCTGCCACCTTGAATGATGTCGTGATAACGCTTCTCGGAATAACCCTTGATGAACGCCGCCCGCTCGATCGGGCGCAGTTTCATCCGGATGCCGACCTCTTGCAGGTTATTCAGCACGGCTTCGGCAAGATTGGCGTATGAAGAATCGCAGTAATAAGACCCGCCGTCGAACCCGCCGCCGAAACCGGATGAAGTCAATAATGCCCGCGCGCCCGCCGGGTCATACGGTATTTTGGGCGGTTGCCAGTAATACTCGTAGGTCAGCGGCACGATGCTGTGGGTGATCAGGGAATGCCCGAGCGTCAAGGCCTGATTGATTCCATCACGGTCAATGGCGAGTGACACCGCTCGGCGAACCCGCGCATCGTGCCACGGGGATTTCGGGTCCCACTGGTCCGGAAAGTAAATCCAGAACGGCGAATTGATCACCACGGGTTTGAGCACGAGGTTCGGTGTGCGCTGC